>JANSYC010000068.1 GCA_024742605.1 Alphaproteobacteria bacterium
GCCGGTGACCAGACAGACCAGCCCCTCCAGCGCGCGGCCGGGCGCGGTCGCCGTCTCGATCGCCTCCTCCTCCGCGATCAGGTCCAGTTCGGTGGCGACCACCGCAAGCGAGTCCTCGAGGGCGGTCACGATCCGGTCGACCTCGGACCGGGTGACCACCAGGGTCGGCGCCACCACGATCGCGTCCCGGACCGGACGGACGATCACCCCCCGCTCCTCCATCTGGCCACGCACGACCGAGCCGACGACGCCTTCGGGTTCGAACAGCACGCGCGGTGTCTTGGATCGGACGAGTTCGATCGCCGCCAGCAGCCCGATCGTGCGCACTTCGCCGACCAGCGGATGATCCGCCAGGCGGGCCATGGCCTCGGCGAAGTACGGGCCGATATCGTCCCGCACCCGCTCGACCAGCTTCTCGCGCGCCAGGATCGCCAGATTCTCCAGCGCCACCGCCGCCGCCACGGGATGGCCGGAATAGGTGAATCCGTGCGCCAGGCCGCCGCTCCGGTTGACCAGCGTGTCCGCAACCCGATCGCCGATCATCAATGCGGAAATCGGCTGATAGCCGGAAGACAGACCCTTGGCCATCGCGATCATGTCGGGCTGGAGCCCGAACCGCTCGGCCGCCGTCCAGGCCCCGATGCGTCCGAACGCCGTCACCACCTCATCCAGGATCAGCAGCACGTCGTGCTTCCGGCAGATCTCCTGAACCCGGGTGAGATACCCCTCGGGCGGGATGATCACCCCGCCCGCGCCCTGCACCGGCTCGATCGCCACCGCGGCCACGCTGTCGGCGCCGAGTTCCAGGATCTTGGCCTCGATCCACCCGGCCGCCTCCCCGGCGAACACCTTGTCGTCCAGGCGCGGCGCATGGCGGAACCGGTAGGGGGCCTTCACATGGGCGAAGTCCGGCAGCGGCAAGCCGCCCTGCGCCTGCATGGCCGGGATCTGGCCCAGACTGACCGCTCCCAGGGTGGAGCCGTGATAGCCCTCCTCCCGGCCGATCATCCAGCGCTTGCCCGGTTTGCCCTCCAGCTCCCAGAAGGTGCGGGCCAGCCGGACGGCGCTGTCCATCACCTCGGAGCCGGAATTGGCGAACATCACGTGGTTCAGACCGTCCGGCGTCAGCTCCACCAGTTTGGCGGACAGCCGGGCGGTGACCGGCGTCGTCGACTTGAAGAAGGTGTTGTAGAAGGCCAGCGCCCGCATCTGGGTGGACGCCGCCTCGACCAGCTCCTCGCGCCCGTATCCGACATTCACACACCACAGCCCGGCGAACGCGTCGAGATACGCCCGGCCCTGATCGTCCGTGATGGTCGACGCCCGGCCGGAGACGTAGACCGTCGGCCCCCCCTCGTCCCGCAGGACCGCCTGATCGGTGAACGGATGCAGGTGGTGGGCAGCGTCGAGCTCGCGGTCTGACATGGGGCCGTCCTTCCTTCCCAATCGGGCGACCTTCTGGACCGCTCGCGGATACTCCCTATATTACGGGTTGGAGAACGGGTGAGCGACCGATGATCAAATACAGCCTGATCTGTGACACCGACCATGGCTTCGAGGCCTGGTTCAAGAACAGCGACGCGTTCAAGCACCAGCTCGAATCGGGAATTTTGAGCTGTCCGACCTGCGGATCGGAATCGATCCGGAAGGCTTTGATGGCCCCATCGGTGCGCTCCACCGGAGGCTGGGAGATCCCGCCGGAGCCGCAGGCCGAGATTCTGCCGCCCGAGCAGACGCCGGCTTCCCCGGAGCGAACCCGCCAGATCCAGATGATGACCAAGGCAGCGGAGCTGAAGCGGCAGTTGTTGGCCCTGCGGCGGGCGGTGGAGGACAATTGCGACTATGTCGGCGACCGTTTCGCCAAGACGGCCCGCGCGATCCACGATGGCGAGGAAGAGGCCAAGGGAATCTACGGCGAGGCGACCCCGAATGAGATCGAGGCTTTGCAGGATGACGGGATCGAGATCGGCCAGATCCCCTGGATCAAGCAGGATTCCTAACCCATCCGCTGCGGCGCACGTCCCACAGATCCGGCACAGGTGATCCCATGACCGATGCGATGACGGTATTCGACCGGCGCCTGCTGCGGGCGCGGCGGGAACGGGCGCGGCCGGGCTATGACGCTTTCGCCTTTCTGGAGGCGGAGATCGCGGACCGGACCGCCGACCGTCTGCTGGACATGCGCCGGTCGTTCGATCTGGCGGTCGAACTGGGCGCGCGCTCCGGCGCCTTCGGACGGATGGCACGGGCCAGCGGACGGGTCGGAACCCTGATCTCGACCGATCTGGCCCCCGGATGGGCGCTCGACCGGAGTTCCGAGGGGTTGGCCGTCGCCGCCGACGAGGAAGCCCTGCCCTTCGCCGAAGGCGCGTTCGATGCGGTGCTGTCGAATCTGGCGCTTCATTGGGTCAACGACCTGCCGGGCACGCTGAGCCAGATCCGGCGGATGCTGAAGCCGGACGGGCTGTTCATGGCCTCGATCCTGGGCGGCGAGACCCTGGTCGAGTTGCGGGACGCCCTCTCGGCGGCGGAAATCGAGGTGACCGGCGGGCTGAGCCCGCGCGTGTCCCCGTTCGCCGATGTGCGGGACGCCGGCGGGCTGCTGCAGCGCGCGGGATTCGCGCTGCCGGTGGTCGACACCGAGATGCTGACCGTGACCTATGAGACCGCGTTCCACCTGATGCGCGACCTGAAGGGCATGGGCGAGAGCAATGTCGTGCTGGAACGCGCAAAGGCGCCGAGCGGCCGGGCGCTGTTCACCCGGATGGCCGAGATCTATGCCGACCGATTCGCGGGCCCCGACGGCCGGATCCCGGCGCGCTTCCAGATCCTCACCCTGACCGCCTGGGCACCCGCCCCGAGCCAGCAGAAACCGCTCCGGCCGGGTGCCGCCCGCGCGCGGCTCTCGGATGCGCTGGGAAGCGCGGAACGGGGAACCGGCGAGACGCCGGGCTCCTGAACGAGAAAGGGCCGGTTTCGCACCGGCCCTTCTGTATCTGGTTGTCAGGTCAGCCTAGCTGAACCACCAACGCTCCATCCAGCGCTCGCCGTCCATGTCCCAGTTGGAGGCGAACTGATCGCCGTGACCGACCTTGTCGGAGACCGCGAAGACGTAGGAGGCGAACATCGGAATGACCACGCCGCCGTCCTGATTCAGGATGGCCTGCATCTCGTAGTACATCTCGCGCCGCTTGGCGTCGTCCAGCTCGGCCCGGGCCTTCAGGAGCAGCTCGTCGAACCGCGCGTTCGACCAGAAGCTGTCGTTCCAGGCCGCGCCCGACTGGTAGGCGGTGGCGAACATCTGATCCTCGACCGGACGGCCACCCCAGTAGACCGCACAGAACGGCTTCTTCATCCAGACGTCCGACCAGTAGCCGTCATTCGGCTCCCGGACCGGCGTCAGGTTGATGCCGCCCGCCTTGGCCGAGTTCTGGTACAGCACCGCCGCGTCGACCGCACCGCCAAAGGCGGCATCCGAGGCCGACAGGTTCACGTCCACGCTGTCGAGACCGGCCTGCTTGAGATAGAACTTGGCCTTGTCCGGATCGTAGCTGGTCTGCTCCAGTTCGGAATTGTAGAAGCGCTGGCCGGAGCCGATCGGATGGTCGTTACCGACCGAGCCGTAGCCGAACAGGATCTTCTCCACCAACTCCTCGCGGTTGATCCCGTACTTGAGCGCCCGCCGAACGTTCACATCGCTGTAGGGTGCCGCCCGGCAGTCCATCGCGAAGGTGTAGTGCTGGGTGCCCGGAACCGAGTGGATGTTGATGCTGGGTGTGCGGCCCAGAAGCGGGGCGGTCTTGAGGTCCAACTTGTCGATCGCGTCGACCTCGCCGGATACCAGGGCCGTGGTCCGGGCGTTGAGATCGACCAGGCACAGCATCTCGATCCGGTCGAACCAGGCCCGGTCGCTGTGGAAGTAGTCGGGATTACGCTCAAACACCGCGACCACGCCCGGATCGAACTTGGTCAGCTTGTAGGCACCGCATCCATTGCCCGACTGCCAGTCCAGCTTGCCGTCCTTGGACGGGCCGATCACCAGATGGTAGTCGCTGAGCGAGAACGGGAAATCGGCATTGCCGCCGTCCAGCACGAAGGTCACGCTATGCGGATCATTGACCTTGATATCGGTGACCGCGGCCACGAGAGGACCGGCCGCCGAGGTGGAATCCTTGCCCCGGTGATGGTTCATCGAGGCGACCACGTCCTCAGCCGTCATCGGCTTGCCGTCATGGAAGGTGACGCCCTTGCGCAGTTTGAAGGTCCAGGACGACGCATCGCTCGACCCTTCCCAGCTTTCGGCGACACCCGGCTGCAGCGAGCCGTCGGTGCCGACCTCGGTCAGATATCCGTGCATACCAAACAGCAGGGCGATGGTGAACCCGTTGCTCGCCGTGCCGGGATCAAGCGTGTCGGTGGTCTGGCCGTGGCCCTTGCCCATGCGCATGGTGCCACCCTTCTTCGGTGCGGCCTGCGCCCCGCCGAGCGGGAATGTCGCGGCGAGACCGGCGGCGGCACCGGCCTTCAGCAAGGTCCGGCGGTTCATGCCCATTGTGGGAAGCTGTGTCATGTTCTGAAGTCCCCTTGATCGTCATGTTTTGGTTGGGTGGCTTCCGGCCGTCCGACCGAGCCACTTCTCATAACGCTGACCGCCCGTCCTGTCCGATGGGCGATGGTCTCCCCTCATGCATCGGATACGTGCAGTCAAGCGCGCATCCGCGTGCGGAGAGGGACCGCAATGAG
Organism: Alphaproteobacteria bacterium; assembly: GCA_024742605.1. Lineage (GTDB taxonomy): Bacteria > Pseudomonadota > Alphaproteobacteria > Thalassobaculales > Thalassobaculaceae > JANSYC01. The sequence goes on from JANSYC010000068.1 coordinate 4,744, forward strand.
CCGGCAGCATATCACCAAAATCGGCTCTGGCACCCCCACCCGTGCGGAGACGGGGACCGAGGACGCCGGAAGCCTAGGCGGCTGCGGTATTGTCGCGGGTCTCGGGATCGTAGAGATGGCATTCCACATGCCCGAGTTCGTCGGTCAGCGGACGCGGGACGATCTGCGAACACTGCGCCATCGCTTTCACGCAGCGCGGGTGGAAGGTGCAGCCGCTGGGGGGCGAAATCGGGTTCGGAAAGGCGATCCCGAGATTGCTGTCCGGCACGCCCAGCCCCGGCTCCGGGGTCAGGACCGAGTCCAGCAGCGCGCGGGTATAGGGATGGCGCGACCGCTCGAACAGGTTCTCGGTGCCGGTCTCCTCGACGATGCGCCCCAGATACATGACCGCCACCTTGGTCGCGATATGCTCGACCACCGCCAGATTGTGGCTGATCAGCACATAGGTCAGGCCGAGCTCCTCCCGCAGGTCCATCAGCAGGTTCAGAATCTGGGACTGCACCGACACGTCGAGCGCCGAGGTCGGCTCGTCGCAGATCACCACTTCCGGACGCATGATCAGCGCCCGGGCAATCGCCACCCGCTGGCGCTGTCCGCCGGAGAGCTGGTTCGGATAGCTCTCATAGACCCGACGGGGCAGGCCGACGATGTCGAGGATCTCCTCGACCGACTTCCGCCAGCTCGACGGGTCGCCCACCTTGTGGACCCGCAGCGGCAGGGAAATGATGGAGCCGATGGTCTTCCGGGGATTCAGGGACGAGTACGGGTCCTGGAAGATCGGCTGAATCCGCCGCGAGATCGCGATCCGGTCGCCCAGATGGGCCGGAATGCCGTCGATCAGGATCTCTCCCGCAGTCGGCGTCTCCAGCCCCAGAAGCATCTTCGCCAGGGTCGACTTGCCGCAGCCCGACTCGCCCACCAAGCCCAGCACCTCGCCCTTGCGGACGGTCAGGGTCACCCCGTTCACGGCCCGCAGCGGCTGCTTCGGCGAGAAGATGCCGCGCTTCACCATGTAGGTCTTGGTGACGTCCTGCATTTCCAGGACCGGCGGCGGCAATGCGGCCCCGGATGATTGTGATTGCTGCTGGCTCATGCCGATGCCGCCTCCAGTGATCCGGTCTTGCCTATGGTCTCGTCACCCTGCCGTTTCAGCTGGTCCTCCGGCAGGACGCAGCGATAGCTGCGGCCCGGGGCCAGCTCGACGACCGGATCGTCGATTTCGCAGGCCGGGCCGGCATAGGCGCAGCGGTTGCGGAACGAACAGCCCTGGGTCTCGCCGATCAGGGTCGGCACGATCCCGGGAATCGAGCCCAGACGGCTGCCGCGCGCGGTCTTGCCGGGAATCGGAATGCAGTTGATGAGCCCCTGGGTATAAGGGTGCAGCGGATTGTTGAAGACCTCTTCCACCCGCCCGGTCTCGACGATCCGTCCGGCATACATCACCGCCACCTTGTCGGCCACGCGGGCCACCACGCCCAGATCGTGGGTGATCAGGATCAGGGCCGAATTGAACTCGCGCCGCAGTTCCGCCAGCAGATGCAGAATCTGCGCCTGGATGGTCACGTCGAGCGCCGTGGTCGGCTCGTCGGCGATGATCAGTTCCGGGTCGCACATCAGCGCCATGGCGATCATCACCCGCTGGCGCAGGCCGCCCGACAGCTGGTGCGGGAACTGGTTCAGCCGGCTTTCCGCGGCGGTGATTCCGACCTTCTCCAGGAGATAGATCGCCCGTTTCCGCGCCTCGTCCTTGGACGCGTTCCGATGCCGGATCAGCGGTTCCATCAGCTGGTTGCCGATCGAGTAGGACGGGTTCAGCGAGGTCATCGGTTCCTGGAAGATCATCGCCATCCGATCCCCGCGGATGTCCGAGAGCTCGGTCTCGCTCATGCTCAGGAGCGGGCGGCCGGTGAAATTCATCATATCGGCGGAAACCCGCGCCCGGCTCGGCAGCAGGCCCATGATCGACAGAGACGTGAGCGATTTTCCGCATCCGGATTCCCCGACGATGCACAGGGTTTCCCCCTTTCCGACGGACAGGTCGATGCCGCGGACGGCGTGAAGGTCGCCGGCGGAAACCGGAATATCGACCTTAAGACCGGTGATCTCGAGCACTGCTGACACGCGGTGTCTCCTTGTTTGGGAATACGGGTCGCGGGACCGGACTAGTTGCGGTTTTCAGGCGCCGTCACATCCCGGATGCCGTCGCCCATCAGGTTGATCGCCAGCACCATCATGAAAAGGGCCACACCGGGAATGGTGATCAGCCAAGGCTCGAACAGGATGTAGTCCTTGCCCTCCGCGACCATCAGACCCCAGGACGGCAGCGGCGGCTGCACGCCCATGCCCAGGAAGGACAGGGCCGCCTCGAGCAGGATCGCGTGCGCCATCTCCAGGGTGGCGACCACGATCAGGTTGTTCACGATGTTCGGCATGATCTCGGTGAGCAGGATGCGCGAGGTCGAACATCCGACGGCCCGCGCCGAAGCCACGTAGTCCATCTGCCGGATCTGCATGGTGGCCGAGCGCATCACGACCGCATAGCGGTCCCACAACAGGAGTCCCAGGACCGCGATCACCACCTCGAGCGAACCGCCCACCAGGGCGACCACGGCCAGCGCCACCAGCACCACCGGCATCGACAGCCGCACGGTGATCAGGAAGGTCACGACCAGATCGACCTTGCCCCCGAAATACCCGGCGGCGACGCCCATCGCGGTGCCGATCACGCCGGAGATGAAGGCCGCGGCGAAGCCGATCAGCAGCGAGATCTGCGCGCCGTACATCAGGCGGGACAGATAATCCCGTCCCAGCACGTCGGTGCCCAGCATGTTCTCCCAGCTGCCGCCCAGCCAGACCGGCGGCTTGACCCGCGCCAGGAGCGACTGCGCATAGGGATCGTGGGGCGCCAGAAACGGAGCGGACAAAGCCATCAGGAAGATCAGCCCGAGAATTCCGGCGCCGATCAGCAGGCCGTAATGGCCGAAGATGCGCTTGCGCAGCTGCTGGCCCGGGGTCGGCCCGGTGATCTGGTTGGCAGACGGAAGGCCCGGACGGGCGCCCTTGTCGTCAATCGCAATGGTCATGGCTCAGCTCACCCGAATGCGTGGGTCGAGCCACGCGTTGAGAAGGTCCGAGAGGAAGGTCAGCACGATGTAGAACAGCGAGAACACCAGGACGATCGCCTGCACCACCGGCAGATCCAGCCGTCCGATCGATTCCCAGGCCAGATAGCCCGCACCGTGGAGCGCGAAGATGCTCTCGATCACGATCGAGCCGCCCAGCATGAAGCCGAACTGCACCGCCGCCAGCGACACCACCGGGATCACCGCGTTGCGGAGCGCGTGCTTGAACAGGATCGTGTGCCGCTTCAGGCCTTTCGCCCGCGCGGTCCGGATATAGTCGGAGCCCAGCACCTCCAGCATTCCGGCCCGGGTCAGCCGCATGATCGCCGGCGTCGCGTAGTAGCCGAGCACGATGGTCGGCATGACGAAATTCTGCCAACTGTCGGAGCCGGTCATGGGCAGGATCGGGAACATCACCCCCAGGAGCACGATCAGCATCAGCGCGAGCCAGAAGCTCGGCATCGCCTGCCCCACCACCGAAAGCCCCAGCGCGAACCGGTCGAGCCAGCTGTTCGGGCGCATCGCCGCCAGCACGCCCAATGGCACGGACAGGACGATGGCGAAGGTGATCGCGCTGACCCCCAGGATCATCGACACCGGAAGGCGCTCGGCCAGAAGGTCGGTCACCGGAATTCGGAAATAGAAGCTCTGCCCCAGATCACCCTGGGCGGCGCGCGCGACCCAGCTCAGATACTGCTCATGGACCGGGCGGTCGAACCCGTAGAGCTTTCGGATGTATTCGATGTCGGAATCGCTGGCGGTCTCGCCCGCCATCGCGATCGCCGGATCGCCGGACAGCTGGTTCAGCGAGAAGGTGATCACCGAGACGGTCAGAGCCACCAGGATCGCCAGAAAAAACCGTTTTATCGTGTAGATCAGCATCGGAATCTCACACGTTGCAGGTCGCGGACACGGGGTACGACGGCAATGCCCCCCCGATTCGAGATGGATCGCCTGCCCGCCGAGGCGAGCGCAAAGGGCAAAAAACGCCGGGGCCCGGGGGACGCCGAAACGGCGATCCCCGGGCCCCGATCGTCAGTTTATTTCCACGACGCGGTGAAGAACCGTGGGATCTCATCCGCGCTCGGGGTGAAGTTCAGGTCGTTCGAGAACGCGTAGTTGGTGTTGTAGGACCACAACGGCACCCAATAGGCCTGATCTGCGATGATCTGCAGGGCTTCCTTGTAGGCCGCCTCGCGCACGGCCGAGTCGACCGTGGTATCGCCCCTATCGAGCAACGCCTTGACCTTGTCGTCCAAAGCCAGATCATCCGAGCCGTGCTTGAAGAAATGGCTGGTGATCGCCGAGACGTCGTTGATCGAGTACGAGCCCCAGGTCATGAAGCCCATCGGCACTTCCTTGGCCCGGATCTTGTCCCGCAGGGTGGCGTATTTCAGGTAGTTGAGATTCGCCTTGATGCCGGCCTCGCCCAGGAAGCCCATCATCGCCTCGGCGTAGTCCCGGTTCCGGTAGGCGTAGAAGTCGATGGAGAAGCCGTCGGGATATCCCGCCTCCGCCAACAGCGCCTTCGCCTTTTCCGGATCGTACTCGTAGGTCGTCACGTCATCGGTACAGCCGAACTGGCTGGGGAAACAGGCGGCATTGACCACTTCGGACTTGCCGCGCACCAGCGCCTCGACGATCGCCTCGCGGTCGATCGCGTAGTTGATCGCCTGACGGACCCGAACGTCCTTCAGCGGGGTGTCGCCGGTCACACCGGATGAGTCCAAGGTAATGTAGCCGATCCGGAAGGTCTGCTCGTTGACGATGGTCACCTTGCCGGAGGACGACAACCGGTCGGCCTGGTCGGCCGGAACCCGCCACATCCAGTCGGCCTTGCCGGCCAGCAGCTCGGCGATCTGGGTGTTCCGCTCCGGAATGGTCCGCTGAATGATCGTGCCGATCTGCGGCTGACCCTTCGGGCTGTCCTTCATGTAGTCGTCGAACTTCTTCCAGACGATCTCGCGGCCAGGCTCGACATTGGAGATCATGTAGGGGCCGGAACCGACCGGCTTGAGGCCCATGCCGTCGGGACCGACTTCCGTGTAGTACTCTTCCGGATAGATCGGAATCGCGCCGGAGACGAATTCCAACGCCGCCGGGAACGGCTCCTTCAGATTGATCTGAACCGAGTAGGGGCCGAGCTTCTCGGCGCTGTCGATCCAGCTGACGTTCTGCTGGGTCTTCACGCCGTTGGCCGGATCCGCGACCCAGTTGTAGGTGAACACCACATCATCGGCGTCGAGCTTCTCGCCGTTGTGGAAGGTCAGACCTTCCTTGAGTTCGAATTTCAGGGTGGTGTCGTCGACCCATTCGTAGGATTTCGCGATCAGCGGCACGTAATCCATCGTCTGCGGGTCGCGGTACAGCAGATTGTCCCACGTCATCCGGTTGACGATGATGCCCTCGCGGGCCGTGTTGAAGTACGAGTCGACGTTCTCGAGCTCGCGTTCCCAGACAATGTTCAAGGTATCTTCGGCTTTTCCGGCAATCGCCGTGCCGCTCGCTCCAATGGTCAACGCTGCCGCAGTAACTGCGGTCAAAATCCGTTTCATGACCCCTCCTGTTCGTTCTCTGTCCATCGCTCCAAAGCAAGCTCTCTCGACTTTTTGGTAATGCCGATCTGATCCTGGCCTGCCCGGAAGTGAAATCAACGGGACCGAGGGCACCCCGGTCCGTCCCTGGGAGTGTCGCAGTGCAAAACACCGTTTGGCAAGTCGGCGCTCTCGCACTCCAGGTAAGCGGGTTGAAGTGAAACGGTTTTCCGGCACACCCTGACTCTCCGTACGGAACACCCAAGGGGAGGATATCATGGCACTCTACGAATTGCGGACCTACAACGTGGTGGTCGGAAAGATGCAGGCGGTGGTCGAGCTCTACCGTGATGAGGGCTGGCCCGCCCTGGAAAAACACGCCGGAACCCTGGTCGGGTATTTCACCGGCGACATCGGCGCGATGAACCAGTTGATCCATGTCTGGCGGTTCGACGACGACGCCCACCGCCGGGCCCACTGGGCGGGTGTCTTCGGCGACGACGCGTTCATGGCCTTCGCCGCGAAACTGCGCCCGATGCTGATCAGCCAGGAGAACAAGCTGATGATGGACGCGCCCTGGGGACCGAAGCCCTAACCGCGGCAGCTCAGCAGACGGCCTCGGGGGGCGCCGGCACTGCGGCCAGGTTCGGGAGGTCGGTTGCGAGGAGCGCCGCCAGCTCGGCCGGCCGGGGGCCGGGGCGTCCGGTGAGACCCGCGATCAGCCAGTCGACATCACCCTCGGTTCGACGGGGGCTGGAAATCCGCACCGGCGGAACGGCCGCGTAGCCGTCGCCGACCCGTTCGGCCACGCGAAAGTCGAAGACGAAGGACGGTGTCAGACCCATGCGCAGATCGCCGATCCGCAGGCCCTTCTCGTCTTCCAGCAGCCGATAGAAGCCCTTCGTGAACGCGGCCACCGTCGCGGCGGGTGGGATCGACTCCACGCAGACCGACCGGACCGGGCGGCGCGGATGCGCGTGGGCGACCACATCAGCCTCGCCCCCCAGCAGGGGCACATAGAGGTTCAGATACCGGTCTCCGTCGATCGCGATCACCCGCCACAGCAAGGTGTTGAACGGGGTCGGGCTCGACAGGGTGCGCTCCGGCGCGACGCCCGCCTTGGCCAGAACCGATTCGGCCCGGTCCAACGCGATCGCCTGTCCCACCAATGACCAGCCGAGATACAGCGAGCTGATCGCAAGTGCGGCCGCGGCCCCGCGTCCGATGCCGGGGCTCCAGCCTCCCTTGAACAGCGCCCAAAGGGTCAAAGCCAGCAGCGGCAGCGTGTAGAGCGGATCGATGATGAAGACCGAGCCGGTCCCGAACGGGTAAGTGGAGGCGGGCCACAGCAACTGGGTGCCGTAGACCGTCATCGCGTCCAACAGTGCATGGGTCGAGAAGCACAGGAAAACCAGCCAGTAGGCGGTCCATCGGCGCTCCCGCAGCCCGCGCATCACCCGCATGAGCGCCTCGCCGAACAGCGGCGCGATCAGGGCGTGCACGATCAGGGAATGGGTCGCCCCCCGATGCAGCACGAAATTCGAGATCGGATCTCCGTGGTCCCAGAACACGTCCAGATCGGGCAGGGTGCCGAGCACCGCACCGGTCAAAGCCGCCTTGCGCGGGCCCAGCCGGCGTCCGGCGACGGCCACACCAACACTTGCGCCGAGCACCGCCTGGCTTAAGGAATCCATATGTCTGCCGTCTTCCGTTCCAGATCGGGTCCCGGTTCAGCCAGCTGACTCAGGCGCCGGCTGCCAATGCGTCGGCGGCCGACGCGATGGCGTCGACCGTCTGGGCCACTTCACTCGGCCCATGCGCCAAGGAGATGTAGAACTTACTGGGCGGCTTCAAGATGCCGCGGTCCCGCAGCAGCCGATTGAACCGGGTCAGCATGGCCGCGTCCCCGGCCACCACGTCCCGGTAGTTCCGCACTTCGCCCTTGGTGAACACCACGTCGAACAGGGTCGGCTGGCCGACCACCAGGGCGGCGACCCCGACCCGGGCGAAATTCTCCTGCAGGGCCGTGATGATGGTCCGGCCGGTCTCGTAGACCTGCTCGTAGGACCCTTGCCGCCCCAGCACCTCCAGCGTGGCCAGCCCGGCTGCCGCCGCCACCGGATTGCCGCTCAGGGTGCCCACCTGATAGGTGAAGCCTTCCTCGCCGACGATGGCGGGGTCGAAATGGGCCATGATCTCGGCCCTGCCCGCGATCGCCGCCAGCGGGAAGCCGCCCCCGACGATCTTACCCAGGGTGCACAGGTCCGGGGTGACGCCATAAAACTCCTGCGCGCCGCCCATGGCGAAGCGGAACCCGGTCACCACCTCGTCGAAGATCAGCGGGATGCCGTGCTTCAGGGTTTCCTCGCGCAAAGCCTCCAGGAAGCCCGGAACCGGCGGAATCAGGCGCTGGAACGGCTCGACAATCACACCGCCCAGCTCGTCCGCGTGCTCGGATATCATCCGCCGCGCCGCCTCGATATCGTTGAACGGGGCGACCATCATCTCGTCGCGCACATGGGCCGGGATCCCGGCGGAATCGGGCACGGCGGTCGGGAAGTTCGCCAGCCGCTTGGGCGCGAGGCTCATGAGCGCGTAGTCGCTCATCCCGTGGTAGCCGCCCTCGAACTTCAGGATCTTGTCACGGCCCCGATGGGCCCGGGCCAGCCGCATGGCGTACATGTCCGCCTCGGAGCCCGAGGAGACGAAGCGCACCTGTTCGGCGCAGGGCACCGCCTCGACGATCTTCTCGGCCAGCACGATCCCGTCCGCATTATTGGCGAAGAAGGTGCTGCCCTTGGGAATCTGCGCCTGGACGGCGGCGACCACATCCGGATGCGCGTGGCCGATGAACATCGGCCCGGAGCCGATCAGAAAATCGACGTACTCGTTTCCGCTGATATCCCAGACCCGGCCGCCCCGGCCTTCCCGGATGATGATGTCGGTCGCGAAATTGCCGAACCCGCCCGCGGGCAGAACCCGTTTCGCGCGCTCGACCAGGTCGAGCTCCTCGTCGGTCTTGAGCGGCGCGGCCATTCCGGATCTCCACGGTTTCTTAAGGTCCTTCGGTCAGGATGATCGCGCGGCGCGCCCGCCGTCAATCTTGCTACTCCTCCCAGCGGAACTAACTACTCATCATAGCTAAGTTTAAAATATGGTCCAACACGGCCGAATTCATGTCGTTGGCGGACATCCGTCCGGCCGCGATGGCGGACCTGTACGACTACTGGAAACGCGCCGCCCAGGACGGCGACACGCCCCGGCAGAAGGATATGACCATCCAGGGAATGCCCCCGGACTGTCTGGATCACATCGCCCTGCTCGACCTCGCGAATCCGCCGACCAAGGCGAAATACCTGATCATCGGCGCCGCGCTGAAAAAGCTGCTCGGGGCCGATCCGACCGGACAGTACATTCAGGACGTCTATCCGGAAACCATACATACCGAGATTCAGACCGCCTTCGCGAAGGCGGCGCAGCGCCAGGAGGCCCTGTACTTCCGGCGCGAGTTCCAGGTCCTCACCAAGAGTTTCGGATACGACCGCCTGATCATGCCGTTGCGGCTCGACGGTCCCGCCATCCGGCGGATTCTGATCTGCATCTACCCGCTCGACCCCAAGCTGACCTCGGCCAACCAGTGGCAGAACGAGGTCGCGAAGCTGGAAGACATGGAGCGGCGCGAACAGCGGTTCGAGAGCGCCTGGGCGGAGAGTCTCGGCTACAAGATGGTGACCGCCGAGGACGCAAAGGCGATCGATGAGGAGGAGTTGGACGACGCCGAAGTCCTCCACCTCACCGACCCGCTCACTGAGAAAAACGATCCGTCCGGCCCCCGGAACTCCATTTAGCGGCCCGGTCTAACCTGCGCCCTCGCAGCCAGCCGCCCTATCGGCGGCGATCAGTCGCCGAGCAGACGCTTGGTGGCGGCCAGAGCCCGGCGGGCCAGTTCGGAGGCGCCGATCTCGGCGGCAAGGGCCTGGTTCGGAACCTCGACGCTGACCGTCATCTCGGGCGGCACCAGGGCGGCGATCGCGGCCAGATCGATGCCTCCGTCTCCGGGAAGCAGCCGCGCGGTGCGGGCGACAGCGATCAAAGCCTCGTCAGAGGGGTCATAGGGCACCGGTCCGTCGCAGATCTGGACATAGTTCATCAGGTCCGGCGGAAGCGCGGCGAACTCGTCAATTGTGGCGCCGCAGCGGTCGAAATGCAGGCTGTCGAACAGCACCGCCGCCGACGGATGGTCTGCGCCCTCCACCAGGCGCCGGGCGTGGCCCAGGTCCTTGCACCCGGTCCACGGCATGAATTCCAGGTCGGCGGTGAGCGTGTAGGAGCCGAGCAGGCGGCAGAGGGCGGCGTAGCTGTCCGCCGTCCGGACGGGGTCGGTGTCGTCGACCGCCACCAGGACATGGCGCGCGCCCAGGGCGGCAATCCGGTCCAGAAAGGGTCTGAAATCGTCGAGCCGGGTCTCCGGCTTCAGCCGGATCATCTCGGCATCGGCCATCGACACCCCGGTGTCCCGCATCGCCGCCAGGACCTCCCGCAGCATGTGATCGTCATCGAGCAGCGGATGCAGCGCCTCGCCGGCTGCGGGCAGCAGCCGGAAGCTGACCATGTCGTAGCCGTGCTCGGCCGCGATCGCGACCGCCGTCACCGGGTCGGCCCCGTTGCCGGTCAGATAGCCAAGAGAATAGGCGCGCGTCATGTCTGCCCCGATCCGTGGGATCCCATGGGGTGAGGATGTCCTACCTGGAACGGTATTCATAGAATACGATCGGATCTCCGTTTAGGACCCCTCTCGACCCATCTCCGAAACCCTCAGAACCCCAGACCATGCCCTCTCAGATTTCAACGCCTTCGGATCCGGTTCCGGACGACTGGGATGTCGCCGTCCTCGGCGGCGGGGCGGCCGGGCTGGCAGCGGCCGTGTTCGCAGCCCAGGAGGGCGCGCGAACGGTTCTGATCGAACGCTCCTCCCATCTCGGCGGCACCTCGGCCCTGTCGGCCGGGACGGTCTGGATTCCGAACACCCGCCACGCCGCCACATCCGGGGTGGAGGACAGCCCGGAACGGGCCTCCGCCTTTCTCGACGCGGCGGTCGGAAACCGGGCGCCGAAGGCGATGCGGGAGCGCTTTCTGGAGGCCGGACCCGAGGCCGTCCGGCGGCTGGAGGAAACCACCAGGGTCCAGTTCCGCGCCCGCCCGTTCCACCCCGATTATCTCTACGATCTGGAGGGGGCGGTGCCCGGCGGCCGGGCCCTGGAGGCCCAGCCCTTCGACGGCGCGACCTTGGGCGGCGCCCTGAGGCGGCTGCGCCCGCCGATCCCGGAATTCACCGTGCTGGGCGGCATGATGGTCGACCGGGACGATATCGGCCATCTCCTCAAAATGGCCCGGTCCGGACGGTCCCTGGCACACGCCATGCGGTTGATCGGCGGCTATGCCATCGACCGGCTGCGCCACGGCCGGGGGGCGCGGCTGGTGATGGGAAACGCCCTGGTCGGCCGTCTGCTCGGCGCGGCCCTCGACCTTGGGGTCACCATCCTGACCGAGACCGACATCATCGACATCGCCGGGACCGGTGCCTCTCGGACCGTGACAATCCGGCGGGCGGGTGCGCAACAGAGTCTGCGGGCGGCAGGCGGGGTCATTCTCGCCTCCGGCGGTTTCGCCCGTCACCCGGAGCGCCGGTCGGCGTTCCTGCCCGCCCCGCAGCCGGAACACAGCCCCGCCGCCCCCGGGAACACCGGCGCCCTGCACGACATCGCCCTCAGGCTGGGAGCCCGCTACGGCGACGGTGCCGAGCAGCCGGTGTTCTGGGCCCCGGTCTCCCACCGCAGGCGGCCGGACGGCTCCACGGCAGTGTTCCCGCATTTCGTGCTCGACCGCTCGAAGCCCGGAATCCTCGCGGTCGGCCGGGACGGCCGGCGGTTCGTGAACGAGAGCCTGTCCTACCATCAGTTCGTGGCGGCCATGTACGCCGCCAACCGGAACGGCACGACCATTCCGGCCGTCGAGCTGACCGATTCCGAGGGGTTGCGACGCTACGGTCTCGGCATGGTCCGGCCGGGCGGTGGCGGGGTCGGCAATCGCCGTCTTCGGTCCTTTCTGAAGGACGGATATCTCACGGAGGCGCGCACCCTGGAGGATCTGGCCACCGCAATGGGGATCGATCCGGCGGGTCTCACCAAGACCGTCGCGCGTATGAACCGGTTCGCGGAAAGCGGTGAGGATTCGGATTTTCAGCGCGGCTCCAATGTCTATCAGAGGGCCAACGGCGATCCCGGCCACAGGCCGAATCCGACTTTGGGACCGATCCGGACCCCGCCGTTCTATGCCATCCGGCTCTGGCCCGGGGATATCGGGGCCGCGGTCGGCCTGGTCACCGATACCGACGCCCGCGTCCTGCACGAGAGCGGGGCGCCGATCGAGGGCCTGTACGCCTGCGGCAACGACATGCACTCGGTCATGGGCGGTGTCTATCCGGCGCCCGGCATCAATCTCGGCCCCGCCATCGCCTTCGCCTATCTGGCCGCCCGTCACGCGACCGGCCGCCTGTCTTCGTCAGCCCAGGAGAACTCAGATGTCTGACCCGATCGTCCATATTCTGAACGGCCCCAACCTGAACACGCTGGGGATCCGAGAGCCCGAGATCTACGGCCACACCACCCTCGCCCAGATCGAAAGCTGGTGCCGGGCGGCGGCGCGCGGGCCGATCGAGTTCCACCAGTCGAACCACGAGGGAAACATCGTCGACCTGCTGCAGGCGGCCCGCGGCGTCGCCGACGGCGTGATCATCAACCCGGCCGGCCACAGCTTCTATTCGGTCGCGATCCTGGACGCGCTCAAGATCTACGGCGGACCGATCATCGAGCTGCACATCTCCAACATCCACGCGCGGGACGCGGCCCACCGGAACTCGATCATGTCGCAGGCGGCGACGGCCGTGATCGCCGGGCTGGGCGCGCGGGGCTACGTGACGGCTCTGGGCGCGATGTACGATCTGCTGGAGGCCTGATCCCAAGCCGCCATCTAGGGGGCCAGCCCCACCGGCGGCAGACCGCCGCGCCCATGATCCGCCGATCCCGGCAGTGAACCGATACCGGAATTGACCGACAGGCCCGCGCGCAGTTAGCTGGCGGTCGTCACCATGTCCCAGGCCGGCATGTCCTATGCCGCGAGCCGCCCCCCAGACCGACGGGAGCACGATTCATGGAATCGTATCAGGCACCGATATCGCTGCAGGCCCCCTGGCGCATCGGCGTGGATGTGGGCGGGACCTTCACCGATATGGTGATCGTCGATTCCGGCGGCCGGCTGGAGGTGTTCAAGGTCCCGTCGGTCCCGGACGACCCGGCCCGAGGCGTGCTCAACGCCGTCGTCAAGGCGGCGGCGGCCTGCGGGCTGTCGGAGGGTGATTTTCTCGGCCAGTGCGGCTTCTTCGCCCACGGCTCGACCGTGGCCACCAACACCCTGCTGGAGCGCAAGGGCGCGAAGGTGGGGCTGCTGACGACCGAAGGGTTCCGGGATTCCCTGGAAATCCGGCGCGGCATCCGCAGCAATCCCTGGGACCACCGGACGCCGTATCCCGAGGTCCTGGTGCCCCGGCATCTGCGCCTGCCGGTGCGCGGGCGTCTCGACACCCACGGTGTCGAACTCGAACCCCTCGATCTCGAGCAGGCGCGGGCGGCGGGCGACCGGTTCCGCGCGGAAGGGGTCGAGGCGGTGGCGATCTGCCTGATCAACGGGTTCGCCAATCCGGCCCATGAGATCGCGGCGGCGGAGGCGGTCCGGGAGGGCTGGGGTGGGAACTGGATCTCCCGGTCCAGCGCCATCGTGCCCATCATCGGGGAGTACGAGCGGACGTCGACAACGGTGGTGAACGCCTATCTGGCGCCGCGGGTGGTGGGATATCTCCGCAATCTCGATTCCGAACTCGCAGCCAAAGGACTGCGCCACCGGCTGTTCCTGCTGCAATCCAACGGCGGCGCGGTCTCCGTCGAGCAGATCGCCCATCAGCCGGTCAATCTGGTTCTCTCCGGCCCGGCGGCGGGGGTCGGCTCCCTGCGCCATTTCGCCCGCACCGCCGGGCATGACGATCTGATCTCGATGGAGATCGGCGGCACCAGCTGCGACGTCATGCTGATGGCCGAGGGTCGGATCGCCATCACCGATGAGCTGACGGTGGCCGATTACGATCTGGTGATCCCCTCGGTCGACATCCACACGGTCGGCGCCGGCGGCGGAACCATCGCGGGGGTCGACCGGGCCGGCATGCTGTTCGCGGGTCCGGCAGGCGCGGGCGCTCGACCGGGTCCCGCCTGTTACGGCTTCGGCGGGACCGAGCCGACGGTGACCGATGCCCATCTGGTGCTCGGGCGGCTCAAGCCGGGGCCCTATGCCGGCGGCTCCGTCAGCCTCGACCTGGAGCGTGCGACCGCCGCCATCCGCGACCGGGTCGCCGCGCCGCTGGGCCTGTTGGTCGAGGAGGCGGCCGCCGGTATCCTGCGCCTGGTCGAACAGAATCTGCTGCACGCGGTCGAACGGATTTCGATCCAGCGCGGCCGCAATCCGCGGCGCTTCCTGCTGGTCGCCTGCGGCGGAGCCGGCCCGATGCACGGCGCCGCCGTCGCGCGCAAGCTGGGGTGCCGGGCGGTCTACGTGCCGCGCCAGGCAGGCGCGTTCTGCGCGCTGGGCATGCTGCATTCCGATGTCCGGCAGGATTTCATGGACGTGCATTTCCAGGACCTGGACACCCTCGGGGACCATCCGATCGAAGGGCGGTTCGCCGCTCTGGAGACCGAAGCGCGAGAGCTTCTCACCCGGGAAGGCTTCGACGCGGCGGACACGGTGACCGAGCGGGAGCTCGACCTGCGCTATGACGGCCAGCAATGGGATCTGCGGATTCCGGTCGCCGCCAAGGACGGGGCGGCCGCCATTCGCGCCGCCTTCGAGACCGAATACGACCGGCGGTTCGGCCACACGGTCGACGGCGCGCGGATCCTGATCACCGCCCTGCGGGTCGTCGGCAAGGGCCTGTTGCCGCCGATGGCCGAGACGCCGCCGCCGGCCGCGGACGGACCCGCCCGCCCGACCGGGCACCGGCGGGTCCATATCGACGACCGTCATCGGGAGATGGAATGCGCCGTCTATCACGGCCCGGACCTGCGCCGCGGCCACCGGCTTCCGGGGCCGCTTCTGATCGAGGAGACCACCACGACCCTGTTCGCCGGTCCCACCGATCAGGTCGAGGTGGATGCGGCCGGAAACTATCTGATTCACCTGGACAATCAGGAGGCCCCATGACGCCCACGCCCCCCAGCAACGGCACCTCCGAGCGGGCGACCGACCCGATCCTGCTGGCCCTGACCCAGAACCGCCTGGACCATATCTCGCAGCAGATGGGCCATGTGATGGTCCGCACCGCCCGCAGCCCGATCTTCAGCCAGGCCCATGATTTTTCCTGCTTCATCGCCGGGCCGGACGGACGGGTTACGGCGCAGGCCGACGGCATTCCGATCCACACCGGCGGCGGCGGCTTCGCGGTGCGCGCGGTGCTGACCAACTTCGCGGACGACATTCACGACGGCGACGTGTTCCTGCTGAACGATCCCTGGCAGGCCGGCGGCAACCATCTGCCGGACTGGGTGATCGCGCGGCCGGTCTTCGTCGAGAACCGCCTTGTCTCTTTCGTCTGCAACCGGGCGCACCAGTCCGATATCGGCGGCGGGGCGGCGGGCACCTACAATCCGGAGGCGACCGAAGTCTGGCAGGAGGGCGTCCGGCTGCCGGTGCTCAAACTGATCGAGGCGGGCCGGACCCGCCGGGATCTGTGGAAGCTGCTGATGCTGAACACCCGGACGCCGGACCTGCTGGAAGGCGATCTGGGTGCCATGCTGGGCTCGACCCGGATCGGAGCCGAGCAGGTGGCGGCGCTGGTGGAGGAGCTGGGCGTCGACACGGCCATCGGGTATTTCCGGGGAATTCTGGATCACGCCGCCAGCCGCATGAGCGCGGCCATCGCCGCGCTGCCGGACGGGGTCTATCTGGGCGAGGACCGCACCGACAACGACTGTTTCGAGCTGCGGGATATCTGGGTCCGGGTCGCCGTGACCGTCAAGGACGGCCGGGCGGTGGTGGATTTCGCCGGCACCGACCCGCAGATCGCGGGGTTCAAGAACTCGACGGTGGCGAACACCCATTCGGCGGTCTACACCGCCTTCGCCTCGTTCTTCGACCCGGCGATCCCGCGCAATGAGGGGACCTTCTCGACGATCGAGATCCGCGCGCCGAAGGGCAGCATCGTGAACGCCACCGAAGGGGCCGCCACCACCATGGACACGGTCTTCGTGGCCCATGAGATCATCCACGCGGTCTGGCGCGCGCTCAACCAGGCGGCCCCCGAGCGGGCCTGCGCCGGCTGGGCGAAGAACATCTTCGGCGTCACCTCGGGCCGGATGGGTGCGACCGCCGACGACCCCGGACGGCCCTACGTCTTCTATCACGGTCTGGCGGCGGCCGGGGCCGGGGCGGTGGAGGGTCGGGACGGGTTCAACCAGATCGGCCATCTCTGCACCCTGGGCGGGCTGACGATCTCCAATGTCGAGACCTATGAGCGGCTCTATCCGGTCCGGTTCGCGCGCCAGGAGCTGCGCATCGACGGCGGCGGGGCCGGGCGCTGGCGGGGCGGGACCGGCGCCGACTACGAGGCCGAGATCGGTACCCCCGCACTCTATTCCTTCCGGGGGGAAGGTCTGCGCTATCAGACCGGTTTCGGGGTCGCGGGAGGCGCCTGGGGGGCGGCCGGCGAGATGCATATCGAGTCCGACGGCGCGCCGCGCACCCTGGCGCCGAAATTCGGGCTCCGCAGGCTCTCGGCCAGCAGGCTGATCGCCAGTTCCCCCGGCGGCGGCGGCTGGGGCGATCCGAAGACCCGGCCGGTCGAGGAGGTCTGGCGCGACTGGCGCGGCGGTCTGATCTCGACCGAGGCGGCGCGGGACTCCTACGGGGTGGTGCTGACCGGCGACCCGGACGATCCGGCCTCCGACCTGGGGGCCATCGACCGGACCGCTACGGCGGCCTTGCGCGGCTAGGCCATCGGTTCCTCCGCTAGGGCCGGATCACGGGATCGGCCGTCGCGCAGGTCAGGCGTAGAGCTTCTCGCTGGTCAGCACACTGCTGACCGAGACGAACTGGCGGATCGCATGGGCGATCAGCTCGGCCTTGTCCCGCTCCAGACCGGAGACCTGGAAATCGATGGTCAGCTCGTCCTGGCGGCGGCCGCCCAGATCGGAGTGCCAGCGGGAGGGGATCAGGCCGCGCTTGGCGAACAGCTCCAGGACCCGGGGCATCACGGTCGGCTCGGCCAGCGCCTGGATGGAGAAACAGGCCACGGGCTCCGGCGCGGGGACGGAACGGGCGGAAGACGGTTGAAACGGGGAAGTCGGACGGGACGGGACCGGCGACGCGGTCAGGCGGTCGGCGCGCATGAGATCTCTCCTTGCGGCGTGGAAACACGGTTAGCGATTTCCCGGCCCTCAGAGAGGACCGGGCCGCTAATTCGCGTGCCCTGGCGGCCAAGCCGCGCCGTGGAGAGATAAGCTGTCATGGGTAATATTATTACGCGACGGAAAACCCGGCCGTCAATCGCCTTGTAGAGGGGCCTGGAAATGACCTAGACCAGTCGCTCCGCCGCGGCATTCAGTTGGGTCATCCGTTCGTGATCGCCGAATGGGGAGTCCGGATGGTAGATCCGCGCCAGCCGCCGCCAGCGCTGCTTGATGGTGGACTGATCGGGCACGGCGGACGGCGGGAAGCCCAGCACGAAC
>JANSYC010000014.1 GCA_024742605.1 Alphaproteobacteria bacterium
AAGGACGCATCGTCGGAGGCCAGGAACACGATGCCCATGGCGATCTCGTCAGCGGTCCCCAAACGGCCCAGCGCGTGGCTGGCGGCGCCCACGGCCTTGGCGGCGTCGAGATCATTGCTGCGGGTCTGGTTCGCGCGCGCCTGGAAGGTTTGCGCACCCATGTCCGTGTCAATCACCCCCGGATGGACCGAGTTGACTCGGATCGGGTCGCCCCGCCGACCGAAATACAGCGCCGTCGATTTTGTGAAGGTGGTCACCCCGCCCTTGGTCATGGAATAGAGCGGATCGAGCTGGGAGCCGACCAGGCCTGCAATCGACGACAGGTTGACGATCACGCTGCCCTTCGGGCTGCTCGCGCCGGAGTCCCTGAGTGCGGGCGCCGCCAGCCGGGTGCCCAGGAAAACCCCGGTCAGATTGACTGAGACAAGGCGCTCCCATTCCTCGAGCTCGATCTCCTCGATCGATTTACCGAAGAAGACGCCCGCATTGTTTACCAGGATATCGAGCTTCCCATAGGTCGAGACCGTGTGGTCGACCGCCGCCTGCCAGCTCTCCTCGGCACTCACATCCAGATGCACGAAGCTGCACCTGCTTCCGGCTGCGGTGATCTCGGCCGCCGTCGCAGCACCCAGTTCGTCACGAACATCGCCGATGACGACGGCCGCCCCGGCCTCCGCCATGCGACGGGCCGCCTGCCCACCGATCCCCCGTGCCGCACCGGAAATCAGCGCCACCTTCCCCGTCAGATCGTTCATTGTATGGTCCTTCTTCGATGAGAAACCTGTCCGGCGATCATCCGACGTCGCCAAGGCCTTGTCGATCCCGCCAGCCCGATCGCGCCTCCCTATTCGGCGGCGCTGGCCCGCGCGCCGGCCATCTGACGCCCCACCAACCGGGCATAGAGACCGCCTTTGGCGAGCAGCGCCTCATGGGTTCCGATTTCCACCGCCCGGCCGCCGTCCAGCACGACGATCCGATCCGCCTCCCGGACCGTCGACAGCCGGTGGGCGATCACGAAAGTCGTGCGGCCTTTCTGCAAGCGGACCAGCGCCTTGCGCACCAGCTGCTCGTTGACCGCATCCAGGTGGCTTGTCGCCTCGTCCAGGATCAGCACCGGAGCGTCCTTGAGGAAAGCCCGGGCGATCGCCACCCGTTGCCGCTGACCGCCGGACAGTCGTGAGCCGCGTTCGCCGACCCCGGTGGCGAGCCCGTCGGGCAGCTGCGCCAGCAGATCGCCCAATGCCGCGTTCTTGACGGCGGCGAGAATTTCGCTCTGGGTCGCGTCCGGCTTGGCGATCCGGATGTTGGCTTCGAGCGTGTCGTTGAACAGGTAGGTCTCTTGGGCGACCAGGGCCGTCCGGTCCCGCACCTGATCCAGCCGGTAATCCCGAAGATCGACCCCATCCAAGGTGACTGTCCCGCTCTCCGGGTCCCAGAATCGCATCAACAGTTGCGCGGTCGTGGTCTTGCCGGCGCCGCTGGGCCCGACCAGGGCGACGGTGTCCCCGGGTGAGGCCGTGAACGAAACCCGGTCCAGAGCGGGCCGCGATGTGCCGGGATACCGGAATGTCACGTCAACCAGTTCCATCTCAGCCCCGCCGGTGCGCGAAACGGCGCCGGTAGGGCCGGGTCCGTCGGACACAACCGGCTGTTCGATCTCGACCGCATGGATCCGGCGGGTTGCGCCCAGGGTGTCGGCCAATTGGCGCCCGACCTGGGCGATCTCGGACACCGGCAGAAATGCCGCCAGGGCCAGCAAGGTCAGCAGGGGAATCACGGTCGGGTCGATCGCCCCGCTGGATGCCAGACCGGCACCCACCGTCACCACCGCCAGTCCACCGAGGCCTGTCAGGACCTCCAACAGGCTGTGCTGGGCGGTCAGTTCCCGGAAGAACGGCAGCCGCAGTTCGGCATGACGCGCGGTCAGCCGGTCGAATTCGGCGGCCCGATCCTGCTCCCGGCCGTTGGCCACCACCTCGCCGAGGCCCTGGATGGTGTCGACCGCATGAGCTGCAAGCTCGCCCGCCGCCTCCCGCGCCTGGGAACCGAGCGTGTCGACCCGCCCCCGCATCAGCCAGGGACTCACGCCGACCGCCAACAGGAACGGCACCAAGGCCACCGCCAGCCAGATATTCGCCATGCCGAGAATCACCAGCACGGCCGTCGGAACCAGCAGGGCAACGAAGGCCGGGACCACCGTGTGGGCGAAAAAATACTCGACCAGCTCGATATCATGGGTCGCGATGCCCATCAGGTCGCCTGTCCGACGCCGTACCAGATATGCCGGGGCCAGCGTGTCGAGGATATTGAAGATCTTGATCCGCATCTCGGCCAGCAGCCGGAACGCCACGTCATGGGCTAGCCAGGACTCCGCCCAGTGCAGAATACCGGCCAGGGGGGCGGTGACGAACAGCCACGGAATCAGATGGCCCCACGATTCACCCTGCTTCAGTGCCATCACGATCAGTGCGCTGACCACGCCAACCCCGATGAACGCCAGCACGCGGGTGACGCCGAACACGAAGGTCCAGGTCATGCGCTGCCACCAGGGCCCGATCATCGCCATCAACAGCACCACCAACCGGCCCCATCCGAGCCCGTCCGCCCGGACGATGCCCTCGGTCGGTGCGCCGAGCATATCGGCGGCGGCGGACTGATTTCCTGCCTGCACGGCTGCATTGGCGGCCGCATCGGACGGAGCCTTGGGCCGGTCGAACACATCGTCGGTACCGTCCGCGTCCCGGGCCTGCTCAGCCATCAGAGTGGCGTAGACGCCGTCCTTTCCGATCAGTTCCGCATGCTGGCCTTCCTCAACAACGGCGCCATTCTCGAGGACCAGAATCCGATCGCAGTCGATCACGCTGGACAGGCGATGGGCCAAGACCAACGTGGTTCGGCCCTGCATCAGAACGTCCAGGGCCGCCTGGATCGTCGCCTCGTTCTCCGCATCCACAGCCGATAGCGCTTCGTCGAGGATCAGGATCGGCGCGTCCCGCAGGATCGCCCTGGCGATGGCCACCCGCTGACGCTGGCCGCCCGACAGCTTGATCCCCTTCTCGCCGACCATGGTGTCATAACCCTGCTGCAGACCGGTCACGAAATCATGGATGTTGGCTGCTGTCGCGGCGGCAATCAGATCCTCCTCGGAGGCGTCCGGACGCCCCATGCGGATGTTCTCGCCGACGGTGCCGTGAAACAGGAACGCGTCCTGCTGCACCACCGCCACCCGAGACCGGATCTCAGACATCGGAAGCTGTTTCAGATCCTCACCGCCGATCCGGACCGTGCCCCCGTCCGGGTCGTAGAACCGCAGGAGCAGACGCACGATCGAGGATTTACCGATTCCGCTGGGTCCGACAAATCCGACCCGTTCGCCGGGTTTGACCGTGAAGGACAGGTCCTTGTGGATCGCCCGTTCGGTGCCCGGATACGCGAACCGTACGCCCTCGAAGGTCACCGACGGTTCAAGCGCCGCAACCGTGCGCGCAGGCGCGTCTGCCACCAGCGGCTCGGCGTCCATCATTCGGTGGATCGCATAGGCTGCGGACAGGCCCACCATGCCTTCGTGCAGCACCGTGCGCAGATCCCGCATCGGCCGGAACATCTCGATGCCCACCATCAGGATCATCAGCAACGCCGTCAGATCCATCGCGCCCGCATCGACGCGATACGCCCCCAGGGCCAGCGCCGCCGCCGCGCCGAGCGCAATCATGGTGTCGGAGATGCCGCGCGCCAGGGTATTGGCCCCGAGCACCCACATGGTCGCCTGGAACAGCGCGTGCGCCTTGGTCTCCAGGCTGGCCGCCCGCTCCCGCGACCGGCCGAACGCCTTCAGGGTGGCCAAGCCCTGAATCGAGTCCAGCAGTTCGGAGGCGAATTCGGAATAGGCGGCCGAGCGGGCCTTGGCGGACTTGGTGTTCAATTTATGCCAAAGCGCCGGCAGGAACAGAGCCAGGAAGGCGAACAGCACCATGGTCGCCGCAACCCAAGCATCGAGAAACACCACGAAACCGAAAATCAGAAGCGGTGTCAGCAAGGTGACCAGCATCTGGGGGATGTATTTGCCGAAATAGGTTTCCAGCTGCTCGACCCCGTCCACCAGGGTCATGGTCAGATCGCCGGAACGTTGCGCCCCAATATGGCCCGGCCCGAGTTCGGCGACCTTTTCAACCAGCTTGAGGCGCAGCTTGCGTTGCACCAGGGCCGCAGTTTCGTGCGCCACCATGGCGCGCCACTGCTCGAAAACCCCGCGCAGGACCATGGCCGCCGCGACCAGGGCGATCGGTCCCGCCAACTGGCTGAGATCGTCTCCGGCATAGACACGCGCGATCAGCCAACCGAGCAGCGCCAGCCGGGCGATCCCCAGTCCGACCGCGGCGAGTCCGATCGCGACCGCGCCGGCGATCCGCCAGCGCACACCTTCGGTGAACACCCAAAGCTTCGGCTCGAAATGCATGACAGATTCTCCGCAGAGGACTCGATTGCCTCATTGCTAACCGCTTCAATTTCGTTCGGCATTGGAATAAATCGATGACTCGGTGAACGAAATTGTTCACCCCAATACCGAAACCTTCTGGCAGTATATCCCGATGATCAGTGACTGGGACAATCTCCGGGTGTTTCTGGCCCTGGCCGAAGAAGGTACGCTCAGCGGAGCGGCCAAGCGGCTGCGCGTCAGCCATCCGACGATCGCGCGCCGCATCAAGGCGTTGGAGAGCGAGCTCGGGACCCGGCTGTTCGATCAGTACCCCGACCGGTTCCAGCCGACCGAGAAAGCGCTCGAACTGCTGCACGACGTGAAGGCGATGGAGGCGGCCTCACTCGCCTTCCAACGTCGCAATGACGGGTTGTCAGGCGATCATCTCGGGACCGTGCGGATCTCGATCGACGAAACCCTGGCGGAATTCATGACCCGTCATCTGACCGAGGTGCGGGAGAACCATCGCTGTATCGAGTTCGAGATCACCGTCACCCATATGTCCGCCAATCTCTCCAAGCGAGAGGCGGATCTGATGATCCGCAGCCGGGTGCCGGATCACGCCAGCCTGATCGGCCGCAAGATCGGCGTGGTCGCGCACGCCGTTTACGGCGAGACTAGGTTCTCGGACTATGCCGAACGGCGCCCGGAAGACCTGAAGGAGCTGCCCTGGATCGGGTTCGACGACGATCACCAATACATGCCCGGCCAGGCCTGGCAGAGCCGGCTTCTCGGCAATCGCAAATCGGAGCTGCGCACCAACAACGGGGTGGTGCTGGCCAATGCGATTCGAAGCGGCAACGGGATCGGCGTTCTGCCCTGTTTCCTGGGCGATATCGACCCGCACCTGATCCGCCTCTCTCCGATCCTGGAGGAGGCGACGACCGCGCAATGGCTTCTGGTGCATGAGGACTTGCGCGGGGTGCCGAAAATCCGGATCGTGATGGACGAACTGATCCGCCTGTTCCACGACCGCCGTGCCGAACTCGAAGGGTATTCTGTCAAACCTCTCGCCGCCCCATCGGCCTCCCGGCCGACTCTCGTCAAATCGGCCTGATCATCGCCTCGGAGTTTCAGTCATGGGGACCGCCCAGCCCGCTTTCATAATCCGCCCTCTGCCGGGCGCAAACTTCGGCGGCGTGATCGAGATTGCCGCCGGCATCGACGCGCCGGAACGGACGGAAGCGGCCATTGCGGCGGCGGAAGCGGCACCGGACGCCCTGCTGTCGTCCTTCTACGATGCGCACGGCTTCCTCCTGCTCAAGGGCATGCACGCGATCAGCGAACAGCCGGACCTGCTGGTTCGGCTCAGCCGTCTGTTCGGCCCCGAGGTCGAGGACTATCGCCAGACCCTGACCGGCGCCAGCGACATTCACCCGGAAGTGCCGGAAATTCTGGTGGTCTCGAACATTCCGCCCGCCACAAAGAACGTTCCGGCCCGGCCGAACCCGCCGCTGAATCCGGACGGCTCTCTGCCGGTCCAGTTTCCCCATCGCCGGGGCTGGCATACCGACCAGAGCTACCGCAGGCCACCGCCGGATATCTCGCTGTTCTATGCCGAACTGCCCTGTCCCAAGGGCCAGGGCCAGACGCTCTACGCCGACGGGATCGCGGCGTATGACGCGCTGGACGGGGCGATGAAATCCCGGATCGCCGGTCTGGACGGCCTGCACGTGAGGCTGAAGACTGGGCGCTCGGAATACGCCGTCCGCGCGGGAGAGCCGGCCCGGGCCCTGGAAGCCCACGAACGGGCGCAGCGACAGCCGGTCGTCCGCACCCATCCGGTGACCGGCCTGAAAGCGCTTTATCTCTGCGAGGCCGGACAGATGGATTGGGTCGACGGCCCGCTGGTCGGGATGGAGCCCGGGGTCGACGGCGACGGCGCCAAGCTGCTCTACGAGCTTATGACCCACTACACCCGGCCCGAGTTCACCTATGCCCATGACTGGGACGCGGGCGATCTGGTTATCTACGACAACCGATCGATGATCCATGCTGCCACCTGGTACGATGGCGAGCACGAGCGGCGCCGGATGTGGCGGACCACCGTCCACGGCAACCCGGGTCCGCTCTACGATGGGGAAGCGCGAAGCTGGGTCCGGGCCTGACGCGGCTCGGCACGCTGACCTGCGTCCGCTACCGCGGCGACTCGAAATCCGACAGAGTTGATCAGACGGTACCATCACCCTGCAAAGGCTATTAAATCCGCATAACCACGTATGTAAACTTTTTTTATATTATTGCTGTAAAATCAGATTTTTCAATTAAAGACTGCATATACCATCGGCAGGTTCGTGTCTGACTCTCTTTAGCTTTTAGGCGGCTGTCTTCAACATCACCGCGCTTGAGATGGCCCAGGACCGATACATCCTAAGATTTCACCATCATTGATTTTTCTTTGAAAAAGGCATATTTAAATCATAGATTGCTAATAAAAGATCGACAAGCCCGAGTGCGCAATGAATGAAACGCCCCCCAAAAAATACGGACCGACCCCCGCGGCGCTCACCCAGAGCCATGACCCCAGGTCTTCGGGTGGCCTCAAGACCAATCAGGCTCTGGACCTCCGAAGCCTGGGGCTCTTCGACAGCCCGACCGATCCACAAATTGATCTGATAACCGCGCTGGTTTCCAAGACGCTGGGCTTCCCCACCGTGTTCTTCTCTCGCCCCGGCGCAAACCAAAAATGGTTCAAGCTGTTTTTCAATATAAAGGTGTGGAACCGGGATGAGGAGACCGACCTTCCCGACCAGGTCTACGAAAAGGAAAACTTCCTGCTCATCCCGAATACGCTAATTGAGGCACGGTTCGCCTCAAATCCGCTCGTCACGAATGCACCGCATATCAGATCCTATGCCGAGCGGGTCGTCCGGTCCCCGTCAGGGCTCCTTCTGGGCAGCCTGTGCTGCATCGACTACAGGCCGCGCGACTTCGAGCAGCACGAGCTGGATTGCCTGAACATGTTCGCTAGCCTTATCGAAGCCAAGTTCCAGTCCCGGATCGCCGGAGAATTTGTGGATCTGATTCAAGACCAAACGCCGCATCAGGATTTGGACATCCTGATCGACAATGACATTTTCAAGGTCCGATGCGCGGCGCTGCTTGAGTCACATCCCGAAAAACGGTTCACCTGCATTCACATCAGCATGCCGGAAGAACGTACCGTCGCGCGCACCTTCGGCCACGAAGTCCACAAGGATCTCATCTCGGAAATCGTGCGTCGGGTGAAACTGGGCCTGAGAGATCGCGGCTACATCGTCGGAGCAGGGGCCTATACCGGACTCGTCGCGTTCGCCACATCGGCCGGCCCGAGCGATCGAAACACAGGTGTCGCAGCCGACCTGGTCAACGCGATCGGTCAGCGCATCCAAACCTCCACGGTCATCGTCAGCACGCCGGTTCTGGTCGGCCTCGCACCACTGCCGGAGCAAGACTCGCCGCTGGAGGCCGGCTTTCTCAATGCCATGACCGCGACCGAGACCGTGACCAGCCTGGTCGCCGGCACGCGGGCTGTTTTTTTTTCCGAGGGCATGGACCGGATCGCGGAGCGCAGGCGGCAGGTTGCCCATGCGCTCCCACTGGCGTTGGCTCACGATACCTTGACCCTCAGTTATCAACCGAAAATCCGGCTTTCGGACAGCCGGGTGAAAGGTGCGGAAGCCCTGCTGAGATGGCACGACAGGAGACTGGGGCATGTTTCGCCGCTCGATGTGATTTCCACCGCCAGGGATACCGGGCTCCTGCCGGAAGTCGAGCACTGGGTGCTGCGAACCGCCTGCGCCCAGATCCGCGCTTGGCATATCAAGGGTTACGAGCTGGGTCCGGTGTCCGTCAATCTGACGACGGAAACTCTGCAAAGAGAGGGATTTGTCGAACTGATCGCCAGCCTGATTCAGGAATTCGAGCTCCCAAGACACTCATTGGAGTTCGAAATTCTGGAATCCTCGATCATCGATCAAATGAACATAATGGTCGACCGGTTGCGGTGCCTGAAGGATCTCGGCGTGCAGATCAGCCTGGATGATTTCGGCACTGGCCATTCGTCCCTGTCGTATTTGCACCAGCTTCCGATCGATACCTTGAAGATAGACCGGTCCTTCGTGACCGATATCGTGACGGATACTCAGAAGGGCGTGCTGGTTCGCCAGATCATTGAGATCGGCACCAATCTACGAAAAAACGTGGTTGCCGAGGGTGTCGAAAACATCGGTCAATATCTGATCCTCCGATCGTACCAGTGCGATATGATCCAGGGCCATTATTTCTCGAGGCCGCTCAACACCGAGGACTTCACATCGCTGCTGCGGGACAGGGCCGGGATTATTCCCCCGCGAGACCTGACGGATCTGCTCACGGCGTAACTCCTCCGAACGACCGAGCGACTTGTATCAAAACGACCGGACAGTCACCTCCGCGCTGTACATTTCAGCTGTCCGCATCTATGGTATGCGCCGCTTTAACTCAGATCACGCGCTCAAGGCGCGGCACTGCTGATCCCGCCGAGGGCAACGCATTTCCCGACCGGCCGATCGCAGGCACCCCGAAAGATATGACATGACGGAATTCGAAGGCGTTGTTCCCGCGCTCGGTAAGGCATTGGCCAAGCGCGGATACGAGACGCTGACCCCGGTTCAGCAGGCGGTTCTGGCCTCCGAGATGCGCGATGCCGACGCCCTGGTCTCGGCCCAGACAGGGTCGGGCAAGACGGTTGCCTTCGGTCTGACCATGGCTCCTACCCTGCTGGACGGCGCAGATCATTTCGAGCGCGTTCCGGCACCGCTGGCCTTGGCGGTGGCCCCGACCCGGGAACTGGCGCTTCAGGTGAAGCGCGAGTTGGAATGGCTCTATGAGTTCACAGGGGCTTCGGTGGTTTCCTGCGTCGGTGGAATGGACATGCGGACCGAGCGCTGGGCGCTGGAGCGCGGCGCCCACATCGTGGTCGGGACGCCGGGGCGCCTGAAGGACCATATCGAACGGGGGTCCCTGGACATGACCCGCATGAAGGTCGTCGTGCTGGACGAGGCCGACGAGATGCTCGATCTCGGTTTCCGGGAGGATCTCGAGTTCATCCTCAAGTCGGCGCCGGAGAGCCGCCGCACCCTGATGTTCTCGGCCACCGTTCCCAGGACCATCGCCTCCCTGGCCCAGCGCTACCAGCGGGATGCGGTCCGCATCACCACCGCGGGCGAACAGCGCCAGCACGGCGACATCGAGTACCGCGCGCTGGCCTGTGCCCCGAACGACCGGGAAAATGCCATCATCAATGTGCTGCGGCACGTGGATGCGGCGTCCGCCATCGTGTTCTGCGGAACCCGGGCGACCGTGAACCATTTGACCAGCCGATTCACCAACCGCGGGATCTCCGTGGTGGCCCTCTCAGGAGAGCTGAGCCAAAGCGCCCGGACCCATGCCCTTCAGTCTCTGCGGGACGGGCGTGCGAAAGTCTGTATCGCGACCGATGTCGCGGCGCGCGGGATCGACCTGCCGAACCTGGAACTGGTGATTCACGCCGATCTGCCGAAGAATCCGGAATCGCTCCTGCATCGGAGTGGCCGAACCGGGCGCGCCGGACGTAAGGGCGTGTCGACCCTGATCGTGCCCTACTCCCGGCGGCGCCATACCGAACGGCTGCTGGCGAATGCGGGGATCGAAGCGACCTGGGGCAAACCTCCCTCGGCCGACGAAATCCTGGCGCTGGACCGCCAGCGCATCCTGGAGGACTCGGATCTCGGCGGGGAGACCACCGAGGAGGAGCGCGCATTCGCAGCGGAGCTGCTGGGACGCCATGACGCCCAGGCTGTCGCCGTCGCGTTTCTGCGCAAGCGCATGGCCGGACTGGCGGCACCGGAAGAGCTGATGGATGGACCCTCCGGCGGTGAACGCCATGAGCGGGCCGACCGGGGCGAGCGTGGAGATCGCGGCGACCGCAGCAATCGCGCGGAACGCGGAGAGCGCGGACCGCGTGATGAACCACGCAAACGTCGGGATGATTTCGAGGGCGGGGTCTGGCTGCGTCTGTCGGTCGGCCGCAGCCACAGCGCCGAAGCCCGCTGGCTGCTGCCGATGCTCTGCCGCGCCGGCAACATTACCAAGACCGATGTCGGGGCCATCAAGATCCACGAGACCGAAACCCATGTGGAGATGCACCCGAACGCGGTCGATAAGTTCCTGGAAGCCGTAGGGCCGACCCGCAAGGTCGAGAAGACCATCACCGTCGACCGCGTTCCGGGAGGTGGTGCCTCGGCTCCGGTCGCGATCGCCCCGGAGCCGCGCGCCCCGCGCGCGCCCCGCCCTCCGCAAGCCGCAACCGAGCCCGGTGCCCGCCCGATGAGGCGCAGGCGCGACGGGGATGGCGATTTCGGACGGCCCGCTAGAGACGTCTTCACGCCACCGGTCGACACCAGCCCGATCGCCAGCACCAACGACGGCGTGGCAGCGGAGCGCAAGCCGAAGACACCGAAAAAGCCAAAAGAAAATTCGGGCAAGGCCGGGGCAAAATTCGGAAAAGCGAAGTTCGGAAAGCCGAAATTCGGTGACGGAAAACCCGGCAAAGGCAAGCCGAAGAAAGCGCATCGCAAGGGAACATCAGCGCCGAAGCCTCCTCAATCGGACTGAGGTCCGCCGAATGAACCGGTCCGCAGCGGACGTCAAAAGCGACCGGGCGGATCTCGCTTGGTCCGCCCGGATCGGAATGTTTCACATTTTGGGTGGGACCGGCGGAAAGTGGCGTATAGTCGGCTTGTCTCAACCAACCGCCGTCCGCGCCGAGGATGAAGTCCAGGATGCCTGCATTTCTGTCCATGTGCCTCGGCCTCATGCTCTTGGGCACCGGATGGATCACCGCCGCGGGCGTCCATCCGGCGGCCGCCGCCAGTTCCGAATCCTTCGATGTCGGCGGCACGATTGACGGGGTTTATCTTCTCGACCCCGCGACTTTTGCCGTTGCGGAACCCGGTCGGGACTGGGATGCGAACGCGGAAGGCTGGAAACCCATCGCCCTGAGAGATCTGGACCGAGGGCTTTCCGGCAAGCCGTTCCTGATCCGGTTTTCGGTCACGAATTCAGCCGATGGACCCCGAACGGTCGTATTCGCGCACGATCTCGCCTTTCTCGACACGATGGACATACGAATGGCATCCTCGACCGGTGCGGTCCGGGCCCTGACCATCACCAACAACCAGCCGTTTTCCTCTCGACCGGTCGCTTTTCCGGGGCTGGCCTACAGAAGCACCTTGGCTCCGGACGAGGTGCAAGACTTCACCCTCCGCGTGGGAATGGACACCACGCGCAGGATGAACATCGGCGTCAGGCTATGGGACGATGCCTCATTCGAGGCCTATGAGGCCGCCCATCAGTTAAAATTCTCGTCCATCAGCATTGTCCTCGCAACGATGGCCGTTCTTTGGTTGATTTTTTCAATCATCATGAAACAGAAAAGCCTTTTATACTATTCCGGGTACCTGTTTTTCCTGAGCGTGACTATTTTCATATTTTACGGCTTTGCCTTCCAGTTCATTTTTCCGGACCATCCCGGGATTCACGAGATAAGCTTTCAGGGCACGGCATTGGCCGCGATGAGCTGCGCCCTGATGTTCTCGACGTATTACCTATCCCTGAAATCCCAAGCCCCGCGGATCCATAGGGGAAACAAGATCGTCGCGGCTGTGTTGGCCGGTGGCGCGGTCTACGGCATGCTGGGCGGCGCGCAAGAGGTCACTGTTCCTCTGATGATGGCGTCTCTGTTCGTTCCGTTCTGGCTCTGGGTCTGCTCCCTCCTGGTGATCCGGCAGGACCAATCCCTGTCGGTCTTATTGTTCTGCGTTGCCTGGGGAACGATGGGCCTGACGACCGCCGTCCTGGTCCTGCAGATCGCCTTCAGATTCCTGCCGATCGACTGGGCCCCAAGCTCGAACTATGACGTGATCATGATTGCCTCCCTGATCGAGGTCTTGATCCTGACGGTCTCCGTTGCCCTGTCGATCCGCCTGCTGCGTCAGGAACGGGATACCGCCAATGCGGCAGCGACCGCCGATCCACTGACCGGGCTCTTGAACCGACGCGGGTTTCAACAGACCGCCGAGATCCTGCTGCAAACACCGGTCGAGGGTCGTTGGTGCCTGGCCTTGCTCGATCTCGATCGCTTCAAGGCCATCAACGATACATTCGGCCATGGGGCCGGCGATCAGGTCCTGGTCGATTTTGCCGAACTGCTGCGCGACGTTTGTCGAGAGCAGGACATGGTGTGCCGTATGGGCGGGGAGGAATTCGCCATTCTGTTCGCTGCGCCTGCGGCTGCCGATGCGCTGGAGCGGTGCGATCGCCTGCGCGCACGGTTCTCCGAAGAGCCCAGCATCTCCGACGACAAGCTGATCACACACAATGTCAGCGTCGGCCTCGCCACACATGACACCAGTATCGCCGGACCGGCATCCTTGGAACGGCTGTTGCGCCGTGCGGACAGTGCGCTTTATCGGGCCAAGCGCGCGGGGCGGAACCGGGTGATCCTCTGCGAGGAGGATGAAAAGCCGGAACCCGATGTGATCCTGCAGCTTCGACTGGGGGCGAAATCGAGTTAGCCGTTGGTCGTGGAACGGGCGGCGTGGGCGAACCGATACATGTCGCAAATCGGAAAACCCGAGACCGGGAAACGGGTCACCGTCCACGCATTGCAAACATGGCCGTCGGATGGCATGCCCCAGAGGGTTCCAGTTCGAGAGAAGCCACAACCGGGAGGGGTTTAGACCATGGTCATGTCCGACATTGAAATCGCGCGGGACGCGAAGATGCAGCCGATCATGGATGTCGGTGCGAAACTGGGCATTCCTTCGGAAGATCTCATTCCCTACGGTCATACCAAGGCGAAGATCGATCTCGGCTATCTGGCGAGTCTGGAAGACCGGCCTGACGGAAAGCTGATCCTGGTCACCGGCATCAACCCGACGGCAGCCGGCGAAGGCAAGACGACCACCACCGTCGGCCTCGGCGACGCGCTCAACCGGATCGGCAAGAAGGCGGCGATCTGTCTGCGGGAACCGTCACTCGGTCCGTGCTTCGGGGTAAAGGGTGGGGCGGCCGGCGGAGGCTATGCCCAGGTGGTGCCGATGGAAGACATCAACCTCCACTTCACCGGAGATTTCCACGCAATCGCAGCGGCCAACAACCTGCTGGCGGCGATGCTGGACAACCATGTCTACTGGGGCAACGCCCTGCAGATCGATCCGCGCCGGATCGGCTGGAAGCGGGCGATCGACATGAACGACCGGGCCCTGCGCTCGATCGTCGGCTCGCTCGGCGGGGTCGCTAACGGGTTCCCGCGCGAGGACGGGTTCGACATCGTGGTCGCCTCCGAGATCATGGCAATTCTGTGCCTGTCGACCGATATCGAGGACCTGAAGCGCCGGTTGGGACGGATCGTGGTTGCCTATACCCGCGACAAGACACCGGTGACGGCCGCCGAACTGGAGGCCGACGGCGCCATGACCGTGCTGCTGAAGGACGCGCTCGCCCCGAATCTGGTGCAGACCCTTGAGAACAATCCGGCCTTCATTCATGGCGGCCCGTTCGCCAACATCGCCCATGGCTGCAATTCGGTGATGGCGACCCGCGCGGGGCTCAAGCTCGGCGACTACGTGGTCACCGAGGCCGGGTTCGGCGCCGATCTGGGCGCCGAGAAGTTCTTCGACATCAAGTGCCGCAAGGCCGGTCTCCGGCCCGCCGCCGCCGTAGTGGTCGGCACCATCCGTGCGCTCAAGATGCATGGCGGGGTGAAAAAGGAAGACCTGGGCCAGGAGAACATTGCAGCGGTGCGCGAAGGCGTGTCCAACATCGCCCGGCATGTGGAGAACACCAAGAAGTTCGGGGTGCCGGTTGCGGTCGCCCTCAACCGCTTCATCACCGACACCGATGCCGAGATCGAAGCGGTGCGCGACGAACTGGCGAGCCTGGGGGTCGAGGCGATCGAATGCACCCATTGGTCCGACGGCTCGAAGGGAACGGAAGCATTGGCCCACCATGTGGTCGGCCTGGTCGAAGGGGACACGGCGGATTTCAAGCCGCTCTACCCGTCCGAGATGCCGTTGCTGGACAAGGTCCGGACAATCGCACGCGAGATCTACCGCGCCGACGACGTGTCCGCAGACGCCAAGGTCCGGGCCCAGTTCAAGGATATCGAGGCCATGGGGGGTGCGGATTATCCTGTCTGCATCGCCAAGACCCAGTACAGCTTCTCGACCGACCCGAACGCCAAGGGGGCGCCCACCGGCCACACTCTGCCGATCCGGGAGGTCCGGCTTTCGAACGGCGCCGAGTTCGTGGTCGTGGTCTGCGGCGAAATCATGACCATGCCCGGCCTGCCGCGGGTGCCGGCCGCAAATAAGATCACCCTGAACGCGAAGGGCCAGATCGAGGGGCTTTTCTAGCCCCGCTCCAGCGCCCGCCAGGCGATGTCGCGGCGGCAGAAGCCGTCCGGCCAGTCGATCGCGTCGACCGCCTTATAAGCGGCGTCGCGGGCGTCGGAGATCGAGCCGGCGATCGCCGTCACACCCAGCACCCGGCCTCCGATGGCGAGCAGCCGCCCGTCACCGTCGCGGGTGGTCCCGGCATGAAACACCTGGATGTCGCCGCCGATCTCGGCCGCGGCGCCGTCCGGACCACCGACCTTCTCGACATTCCGGATCACGGTGTTCTTCTCGTAGGCGCCCGGATAGCCCTTGGCGGCCATCACCACGGTCAGCGCCGGTTCGTCGAACCAGCGCAGATCGAAATGGGCGAGCTGACCTTCGGCTGAGGCGATCAGCGCCGGCAGAAGGTCGCTCATCAGACGCATGACCAGGACCTGACATTCCGGATCGCCGAAGCGGACGTTGTACTCGATCAGGCTCGGTCCCTCTTCCGTGATCATAAGCCCTGCGAACAGCACGCCTTTGAAGGTCCGATCCTCCGCCGCCATGCCGCGCACGGTGGGCTCGATGATCTCGGCCATGATCCGCTCCGACATGGCCGCATCGACCACCGGGGCCGGAGAGTAGGCGCCCATACCGCCGGTGTTCGGCCCGACATCGCCGTCGCCGACCCGCTTGTGATCCTGGGCTGCGACCAGCGGGATCGCGTTGGTCCCATCGACCAGCGCGAAGAAGCTCGCCTCCTCACCCACCAGGAAGGCCTCGACCACGATCTCAAGGCCGGCATCCCCGAAGGCCCGATCCGCCATGATGCTGTCGACCGCCTCCAGCGCCTGCTCGACCGTCTCGGCGATGATCACGCCCTTGCCCGCGGCCAAACCATCAGCCTTGACCACGATCGGGACACCCTGCTCGCGGATATAGGCTTTGGCAGCTTCGGTATCGGTGAACCGCCCGTAAGCCGCCGTGGGAATGGCATGGCGCGCACAGAAATCCTTGGTAAAGGCTTTCGAGCCCTCCAGGATCGCGGCAGCAGCGGTCGGCCCGAAGGCCTTGATGCCCGCAGCGGTCAGCTTGTCGACCAGACCGGCGACCAACGGCGCCTCCGGGCCGACCACCACGAAGTCGATCTCCTCGTCCCGGGTGAACCGAACCAGCGCATCAAGATCGTCCATCGCGATCGGCACGCAGGTCGCCTCGTCCGCGATACCGGCATTGCCCGGCGCGCAGAACAGGGCCGAGGTCAGCGGCGAGGCGGCGATCGCCCAGCACAGCGCATGTTCCCGCCCGCCCGATCCGACCACCAGAATCCGCATATTCTTCCACTCCTACCGATCCGAGTCCGTGACCAGGGCGGGTATGTCGCATAGAGTACCGGCATGCAAGATCAGGCTCCAAACACCTCCCCCGGCAACCTGCCCGAATTTACCGTTGGCGAGATCGGCCAGGCGGTCAAACGCACGGTCGAAAGCGCCTTCGACCGGGTGCGCGTCCGCGGTGAGATCAGCCGCCCGACGCGGGCGGGCTCCGGCCACATCTATTTCACCCTGAAGGACGATCAGGCGGTGCTCGATTCGGTCTGCTGGCGCGGAGCCGCAGGACGTCTGTCGGTCCAGCCGGAGGAGGGTATGGAGGTCATCGCCACCGGCAAGCTGACCACCTATCCAGGCCGGTCCAAATATCAGATGGTGGTCGACCAGCTGGAATTGGCGGGCGAGGGCGCGCTGCTGAAACTGCTGGAGGACCGGCGCAAGCGGCTGGGCGCCGAAGGCCTGTTCGACACCGACCGCAAGCGGCCCATTCCCTTTCTGCCGCGGGTGATCGGCGTCGTCACCTCGCCGACCGGGGCGGTGATCCGGGATATTCTGCATCGGATCGCCGACCGGTTCCCGGCGCATGTGCTGGTCTGGCCGGTGCTGGTCCAGGGCGACGCCGCAAAAGACCAGATCGCCAATGCCATTAAGGGTTTCAACGCCCTCCCCGCCTCCGGTGGCGTGATGCCGCGGCCGGATCTGCTGATCGTGGCGCGTGGCGGCGGCAGCCTGGAGGACCTCTGGGCGTTCAATGAGGAGATCGTGGTCCGGGCGACTGCGGCCTCCGACATTCCGCTGATCTCGGCGGTCGGGCACGAGACCGACATCACCCTGATCGACTTCGCCTCCGACCGGCGCGCACCCACGCCCACGGCAGCGGCGGAGATGGCGGTGCCGGTGCGGTCCGAGCTGATCGCCCAGATCGCGGACGACACCGCCCGTCTGATTCACGCAATGAACCGGCGACTGGCCGAAAGCGGCAATCAGGTCACGGGGCTGGCCCGCGGCTTGGGCGATCCGATGGCGCGGATCGAGCAGGAACAGCAGCGAGTGGATTTCGCCGTGCGCGCGCTCAAGGGCGGAATCGGTGCCCGGCTCGACCGGCTGTCCGATACCATCAACCGTCGGATCCCCAGCCCGATGGAAATCCTGGCCCGCACCGAAGGCCGGCTGGACACGCTGGCCCGCGGCCTGCGGCTGCAGCCGGTGGAACGGGCGATCGAGGACGGGGTTCGGAATCTGGCGCGGCTGGGTGCGACCGGACAACGGGCGGCCGAGAGACGTTTGACGCAGCTGGCGGACCGGTTGGGCAGCCTGGACCGGGTTCTGGAAGCGAATTCGTTCGAGCGGGTGCTGGACCGCGGTTTCGCGCTGGTCAGGGATGCCGAAGGCGCCCCGGTCAAGGCCGCCAACGACCTGACCGACGGACAGGGCGTCAGCCTGCAGTTCCGGGACGGCGCGCGGGATGCGGTCATCGGCAGCACGCCGACAGCCACGAAGCCAAGCCGGCCCAAGCCAAAACCGAGCCGGTCCGCCCCGCCCGAACAGGAGACCTTGTTGTGATCCGCGCGATGCTGCTTTCGCTCTGTCTGCTGGCCTCGACATCGGCTTGGGCTGAGACGACCTTTTCCGTCGGCCCGGGCGGCGGGTTTACTCAGGGAGGCCTGGTGATCGGCCAGACCGACCCCGGAGCACGAGTCACGCTGGACGGACGCGATGTTCAGGTCTCGCCCGAGGGTGTGTTCGTGTTCGGTTTCACCCGCGATTTCGGGCCCTCCGCGACGCTGAACGTCACCGCCCCGGACGGCAGCGTCGACACACGGACGTTCGAGATCAAACCGCGCGACTTCAACGTCCAGCGGATCGACGGCCTGCCCCAGAACATGGTGACCCCGCCCGAGGACCTGCTAGCCCGCATCCGCCAGGACAGTGCGGAGGTTGCCGCCGCCCGGGCTCACGCCACGCCAGAGCCGATGTTCCTGACCGGCTGGCTGTGGCCCGCCAAGGGGCGGATAAGCGGGGTCTACGGCAGCCAGCGCATCCTGAACGGCGAACCGCGTCAGCCCCATTACGGGATCGACATCGCCGCCCCGACCGGCAGCCCCGTGGTCGCGCCCGCCGACGGCATCGTGCGGATGGCGGTCACCGACCATTACTATACAGGCGGCACCCTCATCCTCGACCACGGCTACGGCCTGTCCAGCGCCTTCCTGCACATGGAGCGGGTGGATGTGAAGGTTGGCGACCGGCTGAAACGCGGCGACCCCATGGGCACCATTGGCGCCACTGGCCGCGCCACCGGCCCGCATCTGGACTGGCGTATCAACTGGTTCGACCAACGGCTCGACCCAGGGCTTTTGATGACGGGAACGCCGGAGGGTTAGCCCGAACGGGTTGAAGCCGCGCCGCGCCCGGCCATATCAAACCGTAGGTAACCAACCCAAAAGGAGGTCGCCATGGTGGACAAATTGTCCGGCGACGCGCGCACCGAAGCCTTGGCGGAACTCGACGGATGGACCGAGGACGAGTCGCGGGACGCGATCGGCAAGACCTTTCAGTTCAAGACCTTCAACGAGGCGTTCGGGTTCATGACCCGGGTCGCGATGAAGGCCGAGCGGATGGATCACCACCCCGAATGGTTCAACGTCTACAACAAGGTCGTGGTCACGCTGGCGACCCATGACGCGGGCGGTGTCAGCGAACTCGACATCGAACTCGCAAAGTTCATGGACAAGACCGCCGGCTAAAACACCGGCGTTCTCTTCGGCAGGCTCAGAGCGATAAAGATTGGCGCCTTTTTATCGTGGTGAGCCTGTCGCACCACGACCCCGTCCCCGCCGCGCTTACTCCTCCAATTCGGTGCGGTTCTTGTATTCCTCCAGAGCCTCGGCATTCGCCAGCGCCTCGACGTTCTTGACCGGCCGGCCGTGCACCACGTTGCGGACGGCAAGCTCGACAATCTTGCCGGATTTGGTGCGGGGAATGTCTGTGACGGCCAGCACCTTGGCGGGCACGTGGCGCGGGGTGCAGCCGGTGCGGATGCGGGTCTTGATCTTCTTGGTCAGATCCTCATCCAGCGCGACCCCGTCCGCCAAGCGGACGAACAGCACGACCCGGACGTCGTCCTCCCAGTCCTGGCCGATCACCAGGGCTTCCAGAACCTCGTCCATCTGCTCGACCTGGCGATAGATCTCGGCCGTGCCGATCCGGACGCCGCCGGGATTCAGCACCGCATCCGACCGGCCATAGATGATCATGCCGCCATGCTCGGTCAGCTCGACATAGTCCCCGTGACACCAGACACCCGGCCAGGCCTCGAAATAGGCCGCCCGGAACTTGGCCCCGTCCGCGTCGCCCCAGAAATATATTGGCATACAGGGGAACGGCTTGGTGCAGACCAGCTCGCCTTTCTCGCCCACAACCGGCTTGCCGTCGTCGTTCCAGACCTCGACCGCGAGACCGAGGCCGCGCTTCTGGATCTCGCCCTTCCAGACCGGTCCGATCGGATTGCCCAGAACGAAACAGGACACGATGTCGGTGCCGCCGGAGATCGAGGCAAGCTGGATGTCGGATTTGATGTTCTGATAGACATAGTCGAACCCTTCCGGAACCAACGGCGAGCCGGTGGAGGTCATGGTGCGCAGGGTCGACAGATCGTGGGTGTTCTTGGGCGACAGGCCGCCCTTCTTCAGCGCGTCGATATACTTGGCCGAGGTGCCGAACAGGGTCATCCGGTCCGCCTGGGCGTAGTCGAACAGGATGTTGCCGTCCGGATAGAAGGGCGAGCCGTCATACAGCAGAAGCGTCGCCTCCGCCGCCAGACCGGAGACCAGCCAGTTCCACATCATCCAGCCGCAGGTGGTGAAGTAGAACACCCGGTCCCCCGGCTTCACGTCCGATTGCAGCTTGTGCTCCTTCAGGTGCTGCAGCAGCGTGCCGCCGATCCCGTGCACGATACATTTCGGCACCCCGGTCGTCCCGGACGAGAACATGATGTAGAGCGGGTCGTTGAACGGCATCCGGGTGAAGGCCAGGGCTGGAGCGGGACCGTCGCCCAGATAGTCGCTGAAATGGATGGCGTGCGGAATATCCGAGATGTCCGGCCGGTCGGCGGCGTAGGAGACCACCGCCACCCGCTTCAGACTCGGCAGCTGTCCGGCCACAGCCACGACCTTGTCGCGGATGTCCAGGGTCTTGCCGTTGTAGAAATACCCCTCGACCGCGATCAGCACTTTCGGCTCGATCTGCCCGAACCGCTCCATCACGCCCTGGACTCCGAAATCGGGTGAGCAGGAGGACCAGACCGCCCCCAGGGAGGTCGCCGCCAGCATGGCGATGATGGTTTCCGGCAGATTGGGCATGAAGGCTGCAACCCTGTCGCCCGGGCCGACTCCGTCGGATTTCAGCGCTGCTGCCAATCTGGCGACCTGATCCTGCAGATCGGACCAGGACACCCGGCGCTTCACCTTGTCCTCGCCCCAGAACACCATGGCGTCGGCAGCGGCCGGCTGGCTGCGGATCCCACGCATCAGGTTCTCGGCGAAATTGACCCGGCCTTCGGGAAAGAATTTGGCACCCGGCATGGCGGCCGCATCTGCCAGTCGAACCGAGCCCTTGTCACCGACCATCCCCAATTCGTCCCAGATCGCCTCCCAGAAATCCTCGGGATACGCCACCGACCAGTCGTAAAGGCTGTCGTAATCGTGCGCGGCGGCACCGTAACGGCCGTTCACGGTCGCCATGAAGGCGGTCAGGTTCGCAGCCTCGCGCCGCGCGTCGGACGGCTCCCAAAGCTTCACCGCATCGCCATTCATCGAACTTCTCCTCGCACGCGTCGGATCCCTTGCACGTTGATAACCATAGCCGTCTGTAGAGCGCAACGCCGACGGACTCCATGAATGTGGAACTTACACTGGTGTTAATGCTATTTAACCAAACGGGGCGTCCGGATTTTACGTGCACTGTTTGGGGGTATGTCGCGTGGCCGAACTCGTGGGTTTCGAGATTCAGATTCAGGTCAGCGGATCTTGGGAGACCGTGGAAAGGTTCACGCCCACCGAACTGTCCGATGCGAAGTCACAGTTCGCCCTGGCGCGCCCAGACCAAAAAGGGGACGGGATCCGGCTGATCGAGGAACGTGTCGATGACGAAGGCGTGTTCCGCACCCGCACGCTGGGTTTCCGCAAATCCGCCCCAACGGGGCAGCCGACGGACAAAGCTCCCAAAGCGGCCCCAGCGCCCCTGACCTCCGCCGCGAGAACCTCCGTCGCAACCCTCCCGAAGCCAAACGCCCGCACCGGCGGATCCGAGGCGAGGCCCAAGGCCGATCCAAAGCACCGACCGGCGGCAAGCGCTGGAAAGAAAAGCGGCGCCGGTCAGCTCAACATGACGCCGGCGCAGCAGATGAAGGCGTCGGGCTCCCGCTTTTCGTTCTCGGATCTGATCACCTATCTGTTTTCACCGACCCGTGACGCCACCGGCGCGATCCCAACCCTGCAGGCGGCCGCCACCTCGGGCAACATGGTCGGCGGCGCCGTGGCGCAGCTTCCTCCGCCACCAGCGCCCGTCGCCAAACGGGGCGATCTGGACGTCTACGAGGACGAAGCGGAACTGGCGAGTGCGGATCTGGTTGCAGCGGATGCGACGGTCCGGCAGTTCCGCAGTTTCGTGGAGACCCTGAACGGGCTGGACTCCCTCGCCGAAGCCCGAGCCAACCCGAAGTTCGTACATGGGATCAGCCTGTTCACCATCGGCGCCCTGTTCTCGATCGAAGAGCAGATCGACATCTTCTCCAAGCGCGGCAAAGCTGTGGTGCATGTCTGCCTGGAGCTCTTCGTCGATATGCACGAGACGATCGCCCATTTCGTGGGCTCGCTGGAGAAATACCTTCAGGATCCGGATGCCGCCGGTTGGATTCGATCCGGTTCGCGCTGTTTCCGGATGTATCGGGACGCCGATTTCAAAGGGCTTGAGCGCGAATTCGGAGAGTCTTTCGGCGTCTACGACAAGATCCAGGAAACCCTCGGCGGTCGGGTTAAGGTCGGCATCCTGTTCACCGATATCGTGAACTCGACCGCCATGACCGGCGAGTTGGGCGACGATCTCGCCCAGCAGGTGATCGACCATCACGACAGCACGGTCGAGGGACTGGCCCGCCGCTTCGGAGGGCGCAAGGTCAAACATCTCGGCGACGGGCTGATGCTCAGCTTCGGCAGCGCCCACGCCATGGCGGGCTGCGCCGTCGCCGTGGTGGACGCCATGAAGGGACTGCACAGGCACCCGGAAGTGCCGCCTTATCAGATCCGCTGCGGCGGCCATTTTGGGGAGGCGATCCGCAAGGCCGACGATTTCTTCGGCAGCACGGTACAGCTCGCAGCCCGGGTGTCGGGCTCGGCGGGAAATAACGAGGCACGGGTCTGCTCGCTTCTGATCGACGAGAAGAAGCAGGTGTTCGCCCGGTTCGAGGATTGCGGTGCAGCCACTCTCAAAGGGTTTGATCAGCCGATGCTTCTGGCCAGATACCGCTAGACGACAAGCCGCACCAAACTCGCCGCCAAGCTCGCGATCACCAGCAGCGTCAAAATCTTCCGCAGGGCCAGATACCAGCGCGGAAACCAGCCCTGATCGCGGGCGCGCAGGTCCATGAAATAGGCCGCCGTCACGCCCACGACTAAGGTCAGGACGGCAGGCAGCGGATTCATCAGCGCCGCCAACCATGCCAGAAGCGCGGGCATGACCGACCAGCCGAGCCGAAACCAGATCTGCTCGGCCTCCTCGCGTGCCGCCAGAACGCTGCCCCAGTGGACCGCGCCAAGAAAGGACAGGATCACGACCCCGTAAAACAACTGGGCCTCGAACGCCTTCCACGCCCAGAACGGTGCGCTGTCGAACAGGGCCCAGAAAACCGCCGCACATCCCGCAAACGGAATGACGCCGCCCAACCCGAGAACACGCGCCGGAAACGGGACATCTGCAAGGGTGGCGTTGGTCATGGTCTGGGCGGACTCCGCTTGTCACTTGTCTCGCGTCTGAAACACCGATTTGGTATGCAGGAGAAGACTTGTCCAGAAAAGGGGTACGGTAAATGGCCGATCGGATGAACCTCGAAGGCGCCGCCGCACTGGTCACTGGAGGTGGCGGAGGACTGGGGGCCGCGACCGCACGGGCCCTGGCCGCCCGCGGGGCGAAGGTCGCCGTGCTGGACGTGAACGAGGAACAGGCCAACGCGGTGGCGACCGAGATCGATGGCCTGGCCCTGTTCTGCGACGTAACGAGCTCGGAGTCCGCGACCGGCGCTCTGGCCCATGCGCGCGAAGCACACGGCCCGGCGAGCGTACTGGTCAACTGCGCCGGCGTGGCCCCCGCCATGCGGATTCTGGGGCGCGACGGCCCGATGGATCTCGAAGACTTCCGACAGGTGATCAACATCAACCTGATAGGAACCTTCAATCTGACCCGACTGGCAGCAGCCGACATGGCGGGCTTGGAGCCTGACGACGAGGGCCAGCGAGGGGTGGTCATCTCCACCGCAAGCGTCGCCGCCTTCGAAGGCCAGATCGGTCAGGCCGCCTATGCCGCCTCCAAAGGCGGGGTGCACGCCCTGACCATCGTGGCGGCCCGGGAATTCGCCAGATCCGGCATCCGGGTCTGCACGATCGCGCCGGGCCTGTTCGGCACGCCGATGCTCTTGGGCATGCCCCAGGAGGTCCAGGACAGCCTGGCCGCCCAGGTCCCGTTTCCGTCCCGTTTCGGCGCGCCCGAGGAATTTGC
The DNA here is from genome assembly GCA_024742605.1 of Alphaproteobacteria bacterium. GTDB lineage: Bacteria > Pseudomonadota > Alphaproteobacteria > Thalassobaculales > Thalassobaculaceae > JANSYC01. The sequence goes on from JANSYC010000014.1 coordinate 23,961, forward strand.
CCGATTGGCCCTGTCGATCTGCGACAACCCGATGCTGAACGGCGAGACCATCCGACTGGACGGCGCGATCCGTATGGGACCACGCTAAGCCGCGCTGGCCGTTACAGGATCATGCATGTTGTCGAGGCATGGGCGTAGATCTTGCCGGCAGCATCCGTCAGCTTGCCCTCGGCGGTCGCGGAACGTCGTCCCCGATGAATCATCGTACCCACGGCACGCACCGGACCGGTGTCCCGGGTGATACCGCGCGTGATGTTCACTTTGTACTCCAGCGTGGTGTAGCCGGTACCCTGAGGCAGCGTCGAATGCACCGCACAGCCCATGCAGCTGTCGAGAATGATGCCGTACCAGCCGCCATGCAGCGTACCGGCCGGATTGATCATGAAGTCGTTCCAGCCGCCTTCGAAGACGGCGCGCCCCTCCTCGACCTCCACCAGCCTGAATCCGACCGTGGCACCCACACCAGGCTGCGGCAGCGCACCGGAGGCGATCCGCTGCAGCAGGTCCAGACCGCCCAGATCCCGGGTGGCGGCGGCCAGCTCTTCGGGGTCCTGCCACACGTAGCTTCGGGTGCGTTCGGTCATCGTGGAGCCTCTTCGCTTCGGTCCAATTGAAAGAAATCCGACCCAGGACTGCCATGTGTCGCTTTTAGGCGCGAACGAGGCGTCGCGTGACAATCGAAATCCAGGGAAAAGCCTCAGATGCATAGACTGTTCAGTGGGAGGGTCTTATGGCATTTCGGAATTCGCCCGCCAATACCGCATCCGCGTCGATCTCCGATGTCGTGGCCCTTATGGACGGGTTCTCGGTCGAGACCACACCCACCTCCGCGTCCAAGGTCGCGAGTTTCGCGGACCATCTGGCCCAGGGCACCACGGTCAACGTGACCTTTCTGCCGGGCAATGACCCGGCGGACACGATCGCGGTTGCAGCACGACTCCGCAACGAGGGATTCGAGCCGGTACCCCATGTCGCCGCTCGCTCCGTTACAGACCGGGCCATGCTGGACCGTTTTCTCGGTCGCCTTAAGGATGAGGCGGGCGTCACCCAGGCGCTTGTGATCGCCGGCGGTCTCGACCAGCCGACTGGCGCGTTCGCATCCTCGATGGAGTTGATGGAGACCGGTCTGTTCCAGCAGCATGGCATCATGAAGCTGGGAGTCGCAGGTCATCCCGAGGGCACCCCGGACATCCCGGAGCAGGCGCTGAAGGAGGCGCTGCTCTGGAAGAACCGGTTCGCCCAGGAGACCGGGACCGAGGTCTATATCGAGACCCAGTTCTGCTTCGACGCGGATGCGATCATCGCATGGGACAGGAGGATCCGGGGCTGGGGCAACACCTTGCCGATCCACCTGGGGGTTCCGGGCTTGGCCAGTCTCAAAACCCTCCTGAAATTCGCGCAAATGTCCGGAATCGGGCCGTCCATCCGGGTGCTGACCCGCCAGGCGCGCAATATCGCAAAACTGATGCTGGTACAGGCCCCCGACCGGCTGATCCTTGAGCTGGCCGCCTATCAGGCCACGGATCCCGCTTGCGGGATCGAGAAACTGCACTTCTACCCATTCGGCGGTCTCGCCAAATCGGCGGAATGGGCCAACATGCTGGCCGCCGGTGCCTTCGAGATCGATGCGCCCCGGTTCGAGATCAAGCCGGCTGCCGCCCAGATCCGCGCTGTTTCCTGAACGCGCGTTCCTCATTTCACGTCCGGAGCCCAATTCATGGTCGACACGATCCTCAGTTCCGCCACCCGGGAGGTCGTGATCGGCTTCGACCGTCCGTTCTGCGTGATCGGCGAGCGGATCAACCCGACCGGCCGCAAGCTTTTGGCGGCAGAGATGGCTCAGGGCGATTACAGCCGGGTCGAGAGCGATGCCCGCGCCCAGGTCGAAGCCGGGGCCAATATGCTGGATGTGAATGCCGGCATTCCGATGACCGACGAGCCCCGCATCCTGGCGGAATCCATCCAACTGGTTCAGTCCATCACCGACCTGCCCCTGTCGATCGACAGCTCGATCGTCGAGGCGCTGGAGGCAGGGCTATCGGTCTACAAAGGCAAGGCCCTGGTGAATTCGGTCACCGGCGAGGAGGAGCGTCTCGAGGTCGTCCTGCCACTGATCAAGAAATACGGGGCGGCCGTGGTCGCGATTTCAAACGACGAAACCGGGATTTCCGAAGATCCGGACGTCCGCTATGAGGTGGCCAAGAAGATCGTCGAGCGGGCGGCCGATTTCGGGATCGACCGGGCCGACGTGGTGGTCGACCCCCTGGTGATGCCGGTGGGCGCCCTGAATATGGCCGGCACGTCTGCGATGAAGCTGATTTCCCGGTTGCGGAACGAACTCGGTGTGAACACCACCTGCGGGGCGTCCAACATCTCCTTCGGTCTGCCGAACCGGCACGCGCTCAATGCCGCGTTCCTGACCATGGCGGTCGGCGCCGGCATGACGTCCGCGATCATGAACCCGCTGCATTCCGAGGAGATGGCCGGCATCCTGGGCGCAAACGTGATGATGGGACACGATCCGGAATGTCGGCAATGGATCAAGCGGTTCCGCGAACCGGCCGCCGAGGGTCAGGAGGCCGCCGGCGCGCGCGGCGGTCGCGAACGGCGACGCCGGCGCGCCTAGGGCCCGGCCTCAACCACAAGGGAGGCGTTCCGATCTCGATGAACGAACAGCAGGTACCGGGTTTCCCCATGATCGGCCTGGACTCGACCGAAGGTGCCGGAGTTTCGTCGATCGGCGAAGCCTTTGTCGTGTTCACGCCGTCCGGCCGTCGAGGCCGCTTCCCGATCGGAACGCCGGTGCTCGAAGCCGCCCGCAAGTTGGGCGTCGATATCGATTCGGTCTGTGGCGGTCGGGGCATCTGCGGACGCTGTCAGGTCGAGCCCAGCCTGGGAGAGTTCTCGAAATTTCAGGTCGACAGCCGGGGCGATCATCTGAGCGATCCTGGGCGGGCGGAACTGCGCTATGCCGAAAAGCGGGGATTGGCACAGGGTCGGCGGCTGAGTTGTTCCACCAAGCTTCTGGGCGACGCGGTCATTGATGTCCCGGAGACCAGTCAGGTCCACCGCCAGATCGTCCGAAAACGGGCCGAGGCCCGGAACATCGAGATCAAGCCGATCGACAAATTGCATTATGTCGAGGTGACAGAGCCGGACATGCACGATCCGTCCGGCGATTTCCGTAGGCTGTGTGAGGCGCTGCGGGCGCAGTGGCCGGACTGGAACATCGCCGACGATGTGGCCTGCGATCTGCCGGTGCTGCAGGTCCTGCAGAAGGCGCTCCGCACGGGCGATTGGAAGGTCACGGTCTGTGTCCGGGAAGGCAACCGGGTGATCGGCGTCTGGCCCGGATTCCGGGACACGATCTACGGGCTGGCGGTCGATGTCGGCTCGACCACCATGTCGGCCCATCTGTGCGAGCTGCATACCGGGGAGGTGGTGGCCTCCGCCGGGGTGATGAACCCGCAGATCCGCTTCGGCGAGGATCTGATGAGCCGGGTCTCCTACATCATGATGAACCCGGGCGGCGATGTTGAACTGACCCGCGTGGTGCGGCAGGCGATCAATCATCTGGCGGCCCAGGTCGCCGAAGAAGCCGGCGTAGCGGTCGACGAGGTCATCGACTTGGTGTTCGTCGGCAACCCCATCATGCATCACCTTCTGCTGGGCATCGATCCGGTTGAGCTCGGGGGGGCCCCGTTCGCCCTGGCGGTCGACACAGCGGTTAACATCCACGCCATCGAGCTCGATCTGACCCTGAACCCGAACGCGCGGGTCTACGGCCTGCCCTGTATCGCCGGTCATGTCGGTGCCGACACCGCCGCCGTGATCCTGTCCGAGGCCCCGCACCTCCAGGACGAGCTCACCCTGATCGTCGACGTCGGCACGAATGCCGAGATCGTCCTGGGCAACAAGACCCGGCTGCTGGCGGCCAGTTCGCCCACTGGGCCCGCCTTCGAAGGCGCGCAGATTTCCAGCGGACAACGCGCGGCACCGGGTGCCATCGAGCGGGTCCGGATCGATCCCGATAGCCTCACCCCATGCTTCAAAGTGATCGGCAGCGATCTCTGGTCGAATGAAGACGGCTTCGAGGCCGAGGTGGTCCGCACCGGCGTCACCGGCATTTGCGGCTCCGGCATCATCGAGGTGCTGGGCGAAATGTATCTGGCGGGAATTCTGAAGGCGGACGGCACGATTGACGGGACTGCCGCCGCATCAGGCAAGGCAGAAGCCTGGCGCATCAAGCCCGACGGCCGTACCTTCGCCTTCGAGCTGACCCCGGACGTCTCCGTGATTCAAACCGATATTCGCGCGATCCAGCTCGCCAAAGCGGCTCTGTACGCCGGGTGCCGATTGCTGATGGACAAGTTCGGGGTCGACAGTGTCGACCGCATCCTGCTGGCGGGCGCGTTCGGCAGTCATATCGATGTGAAATACGCCATGTTGCTGGGCATGATTCCGGATTGCCGTCTGGACAAGGTCTGGTCGGTCGGCAATGCCGCCGGCACCGGCGCGCGCATGGCGCTGTTGAACCGGGACGACCGGTCCGAGATCGAGCGGGTCGTCCGTCGCGTGGAGAAGGTCGAGACGGCTGTGGAACCACGGTTCCAGGAGCATTTCGTCGAAGCTATGGCGATCCCACATGCAACCGATCCGTATCCCAACCTTTCGGCCGCAGTCGACCTACCGGCGCGCCCAAGCCCTGAAGATCTGGCGGGTGGGGGATCCGGCGAGGGCCGTCGGCGCCGGCGTAGAGAGCGCTGATCGTCGACTGCCGATCATCACTGCCTCGGCGGCCATCGAAGCACCTCAAAACCAAATCCAATGCACGACAAGCCTTAAGTTTAACTTTGTGTGATGCTTTCTGGTGCAGAAACGCAGTATATTGAATTTTAAATGTTTTCGAGGGAGTTGTCGTGGCGGGACGGTCATCACTAGGAGCGGGCAAGGATCGCCTTGCAGGCCTGCGGGCGGCCGCACGTGGGGATGAGGTCGAGACTAAGCCGATCGACGCCGCGATCGACCCGAGTGAACAGCGCAATCGTAACGAGGTTATCGTCTCCGCGATCGAACGGGCGGTGGCCGAGATCGACGACCGTTTGGGCCGGTTCTTCCGGTCAGCCATTGCTAAGGTGCGGCCCGACGAGGACCTTTTGAGCCTGGGATCGCATGGGCGGTCGGATTTCGGCCGTTGGTATACCGAGCGCAAGGACCGGGCACCTGTCGATCAGCCAGCCTTCGAGGCTCTTGTCGCTTTGCACGAGGCGCTGCTGAACCATATCGCCCTTTTGGCCGAACGCTCCTGGAAGGCCCCTAAAGTTCCTGTCGAGGAATACGACGCGCTGCAGGACAAAGTCCGCGCTTTTCATGAGCATGCTGCCCGGCTCATCCGGGCGTTTCGGGCGGCGATCAGCGATATCGATCCTCTGACCGGCGCGCAGACCCGGCACGTCATGCACCGCGAACTGCGCCGGGAGATGCAGCGGGCACGCAGAACCGGCCACCCGGGTTGCCTCTGCTTGGCCGATATCGACAAGTTCAAATCGATCAACGACACCCACGGTCACAGCGTCGGCGACCGGGTGCTGGCGGCCACCGCCTCGATTCTGATCGACAGCCTGCGACCCTATGACAGCGTCTACCGGTTCGGCGGCGAGGAGTTCCTGTTGTGCCTGCCGGAAACCGGACCCGAGGAAGCCCGGCGAGTGTTGAACCGGGTCCGCGAGACGATCGCCGGCACACCGATATCGGTGGACGATGGCGACACCCTTTCGGTGACGGTCTCATTCGGGTTGACCATGATGACCCCGAGACGTCCGGTCCAGGACCTGATCGAACGGGCGGACGAGGCGCTCTATGCCGCAAAGCAGGCCGGACGCAACCGGGTCGAGGTCTGGCGCGCCGAGGGAACCGCGACCCCAGGCTGAGCGTGCAGGCGGGATCGACGCGCGCGCCGTGACTGTTCAGCGCGCCTGAATCGAGTGTCGACGGCCTGCCCGCTACTGTATTATCCGAACAGCAAGGCAGTCATTATAAGGATCGGGCGTGGCAATTGATGCAAACCGGCTTAAGGAATTGGACAATATGGTCCGACGGATGGGGGCGCTGGCCTCGATCTTCGGGGTCCGGTCCGACTCCATCGGCAACTCTCACTTCGGAGCCTTCCGCGACCTGATGGACCTCTACACGGACATGTGTGGGCGCCAATTGAAGGAAGGCAATGATTTCCTAGATGACGGTGTGAAACCTACTGAGGACGATGTGGCACGAGTCAATCTCGTGTTCGAGCGGATCTTCGGTTTCACCCCAGAGAATTTCAAGGCGAAGTAGTGGAGTCCCGGTCCTCGCCTGGCATCCCGATTGCCGACATATGCGCATCGCGCTGAACCTCGGCGAACAGGAAGTCCCGGAACGCCCTAACCTTCGGCCGCTCGATGGCCCCTTCGGGACAGACGAAGTAATAGGCGGATTGGGTCGGCAGTTCCAGGTCGAACGGTTTGACAAGCCGCCCGGCGGCCAGATCGCTCGCAACCAGCACGCTGCGCCCCAAGGCCACGCCCAGACCTTCAGCCGCGGCCTGCAACACCATTTCCGAGTGGTTGAAGACCAGATCGCGGGTTGACTGCACGGTCGTGATGTCGAGCCCTGCCGCCTCCAGCCACGTATCCCAGTCCTCCGGCAGATCGTCGTGCAGGAAGGTCTGGTTGGCCAGATCTTGCGGCTTCAGAAGCGGTGTCGGCCCGGTCAGCATTTTCGGGCTGCACACCACGAATACCACTTCGGTTAGCAGGCGTTCGACCCGCAGCCCCTTGTAGTTCCCGCTGCCGTAGCGAATTCCGACATCCATACCGTCGCTGCCGAAGTCGATCAGCGTGTCGTTGATCGACAGTCGGACCTCGATATCCGGATGCTGCGCGCCAAAGCGGCCAAGCCTGGGCACCAACCATTTCGCGGCGAAGCTGGTGAAGGTGGATACACGCAGCACACCCGCCTTATCCCGTTCCTTGAGTTTCGTGGTGGCGTCATTGATCCGGTCCAGCGCCTCCCGCAACGGCGGGAAGTACGCCTGGCCGGCATCTGTGAGAAGCAGGTTCCGATTCTGTCGCTTGAACAGCGACATCCCGAGATATTCCTCAAGCGCTTTGATCTGATGGCTCACGGCGGCCTGGGTGACGTGGAGTTCCTCCGCCGCCTTCGTGAAGCTGAGATGGCGGGCCGCAGCTTCGAAGGAGCGCAGGGCATTCAGGGGGGGCAAGCGCCGCAATGAAGCCTCATCAGCCGGTGGATCCGGGGTCTCTGCCCCCACGCAATATTGTCACCGTGACATATACATTATTTTTTCTAATCGAGTGTATGAGAAAGTATCGTTTGAGAGCCTTCTAATGTCGATCTATTTCTAACAGCAACGGAGCGGGTTTAAGCGAACTTTCTCCATAAGCGGTGAAGCCGCTTAGCCCTGGCCCTGAGATATAGGGTTACAATTTTGTTAATAGGAGGCTCGCATGAACACCATGATCTCGAAGAGCGCTTTCGGCCGGTCCGCATTCGCCCCGTCCTACCAGCCCGCCTCGATCCTGGAGCGGGTCCGTCACACGGTCCTGGTCTCCCTCGAGCGGTTCGAGCAGCGGCTCGCCCTGTCGGACCTCGACGACCGCATGCTGAATGACATCGGCGTCGATCGGGTCGCACGGGCCCGCGAAGTCGGCAAACCCTTCTGGACCGCCTGAGCGCACCCATAAGGTCGTCGGCAAGCTCCCTACTTGTCCGATGAACGGGTCTTCCTTGAGACCCGCTAGGCTGCCGGCCGCCCTCCCCCCCACCCGGGCGGCCGCGCAGACCTAATGACTTCCCCGAATGATCGTGACTTCACGGCCGGATCCCTGCGATCCGGCCTTTTCCTTGTCTGAGCGACGGCACTCCGATTCACTCTCGACATTCTCGGGTTGCAGTCCATTTGATGTCTGGGAGACCTGTCCATCCCGAAGCCGGAGTGCACCTCGTGATCCGCCATTCAGCGTCTCGAAGCAAATTCATCACCGTAATCGGACTGGCCGGACTCATCCCGGCGTTACTGGTCGCGGGATCTTCATCTCTTGCTCACGCCAATCAGGCAGGAAGCGATCGGGCCACATCGGTCGTCTCTCGGTCCCCGATTTCCGAGGGCTCGCAGCCCGTGCGGGCGAGCTATGACGTCTATTTCGGCGGCTTTCATGTGCTGAGCAGCACTGCGATGTATGAGCGCGGCGAGACCGATTACGCGGTTTCGGCGACCGGACGGACCCAGGGCATTCTGGAGTTCTTCTTCGAATGGGCGGGCGAGACCAGGACGACCGGCCGGTTCAACGGCCCGCGCGTGTTTCCGATTTTGCACGAAAGCCGCGGACAGGGCAGTTCGGAAGAGCGGCGCATGTCGATTCGCTACGACGAGTCCGGCGAAGTGGCGGACCTTGTCGTGGAGCCGACACCAGATCCAGAAGAAGTCACCCCGCTACCGGAAAACGCGGACGATGGAACCATCGACCCGTTGACCGTCTTCGCCGATCTAGGTCGCTCCGTCAGCGAAGGGCGTGGGTGTACCGGAACCTATGCGGTGTTCGACGGCAAGCGGCGCTACGACCTCACGGTTTCCGACAGGGGCGAGGAAGTCCTGCAGCCGACCAGCTACTCGGTCTTCAGCGGCCCCGCCTTGGCCTGTCATGTGGAATGGGACATGAAAGGCGGCGCGCGCCGGGAGAAGAACAAATACAGCCGCACCGCCAGAGACCGCACCGTCTACGTCGCCGCCCCTTTCGAGGGGGCCGAGCCGATCCCGGTCGCCATGAGCATTGAGACCGACTACGGTACCCTGATGGCGCATCTGACAAGTGTGGAGGCTGGCGGAAGACGGCTGGCGGTGCCGACCGACTAGCCGATTCGACCGGCCTCCCGCAGCAGGGATCTGCCGCGCTGGGTGAGCAACACCACGGATACCCCGGCCGACCGGCTACGTGCGACCAGTTCCCGGTCCACTGCGGTTTCCCAGACCGGCAAGCGCGGGCAGGAGGTGCGCCAGACATCCATAACCTCGGAATAGGGCTTGGGCTCGGACGCCAGCCAGGTCAGAAAATCGAGCACGAGGGGTTCGATTGTGCGCGCTTCTTCGTCGATCATGGTGTCCTCCATTTCGCTTATAGCCCAAGGTCCTGGAACAGAAGCCACCCGCCCTGACCCAAATAGATCACCGATACCACCGTGATGATGCGTACTGCCCAAAGGCGGTAGTTGGTGTCCGACATGGCCTGCAACACCGGCTTCGCGAGCACGGTACCAAGGAGCGATGCCGTGATCGCCACCCCGACCAGCACAGGGTCGAGCACGGCGCTCTCGGCAATCAGGCTGCTGAAATAGAGCGTCTTCAATCCATGCCCGGCGACCTGGCAGACCCCTTTGGTTGCGATGATCTCGCGCCGATCGAGCGTGCCGTTCAGGAAGAACTGATCGAGCACCGGACCCGCGACACCGGTCAGCAGCATCATCGACATGCACAGTACGCCGTAGGCGAAACCACCGCGCGCACGCTCCGGATTTCCGCGAAGCCGGTCGGGTAGAAGGCGCCCAGCGAACGGCAGGGCGCCCAGCATCAGCAGGGCGACAGCCTTGGTTGGGATCAACTGCCAAACGGTCCAGACACCCAGCACGATCAAGCAGCCGCCCAGATACCCGCCCGCGGTTCGCCAGCGAACGTGTCGCCACCAAAGGGTCGCGCGCCACAGATTCGAGGACAGCTGGGTCACCCCGTGCAGTGCCATAGCATCCTGAACCGGCAGCATGGTAACGAGCACGCCAACCAGGATCATGCCGCCGGCCATGCCGAAGATTCCCGACAGGAACGACGTCGACACCATAACGAAGCAAACGAGTGCAATCAGCACAACCGACATCGGGTTTCCTCTTTTCCCTTCTTTCTGCGCCCTCTTTCGGCCTACCGCAAACAGAGTTACGCTGGGCTGACCATCAGATTTCTTGAGGCTAAAATGCGGGCGCTGCCCTATCTCAATGGCATCCGTGCCTTCGAGGCGACGGCCCGAGCCGGCAGCTTCGCAGGTGCCGGCCAGGAACTCGGTGTCTCTCCGGCCGCGATCAGCCGCATGGTGAAGCTGCTTGAGGAGCGTCTGGGTGTGGTGCTGTTTCAGCGCAGGGCGAACCGTTTGGTCGCGACCGAATCCGGCCGGACCTATGCAAACGGTATTGGCCGATTGTTCGACGAGATGGAACAGCTGACCCAATCGATCCGCCAGCAGGTGGCCCAGAGAGTTCTGACGGTCGGCGTCGGCCCGACCTTCGCCGTGCGGTGGCTGATTCCACGTCTGGCGGAATTTCAGCGCCTGGCCCCCGACATCGAGGTTCGAATTACGGCCGGCGGAATGCGCACCCTGTTTCGGGACGATTGGAGTTGCGGCATTCAACTTGGGGACGGCAACTGGCCGGGCTTGCAGGCCGAGCGGTTGTTTCCCGCCGACCTGACGCCGGTCTGCACCTCCGCCAGCGCGTGCGGGCTCCGCAACCCAAACGATCTCCGGCCCGGACACTTGCTGCGGGTGAGCCACGCCGAAACCGATTGGCCGCTCTGGTTTTCGGCGGCGAAGGCACCTGACCCCGGTGCCGCCGGACCGGTATTCGACACCTATGGCCAGGCGCTCCAAGCAGCCTCAGACGGGCTCGGGGTCGCCCTGGGCATTCGCCCCTATATCGACGATGATCTGGCGGCCGGACGCCTGACGGCCCCGTTCGAGATTTCGGTTCCCAAAGGCATGCACTGGTACCTGGTCCACCGGTCCGACAACCCGGTGGATTCGAGCTTCACCATCTTCCGGGATTGGATTCGGACCGTCATCCAGCCGTCCGACGCTGGACGCCCGGCCGCCATCGCGTAAAGTAGCCCCCTTTTCAGAGACCCAATCCGAGGCCCCGATGCCCATCGATAAGATCACTCCGTCCGTCACCGAGGCCGTGCAGGGGGTGAAAGACGGAATGACCATCATGATTTCCGGATTCGGCTTCGCGGGTGTGCCCAACGACCTGATCCACGGCGTGCTCGACAGCGGAGCAAAGGATCTCACAGTGATCTCGAACAACGCCGGCACCGGTACCGAAGGCCTGGCGGCACTGGTCGGAAGCGGCCGTGTCACCCGGATCATCTGCAGCTATCCGCGCTCCAAGGGCTCCGACCTGTTCGACGCGCGATACGCCGCGGGAGAGATCGAACTCGAACTTGTGCCGCAGGGGACGTTGTCCGAGCGGATGCGGGCGGCGGGTGCCGGGATCGGCGGCTTCTTCACACCGACCGGCGCGGGAACCGAGCTTGCGGCCGGCAAGGAGACCCGGATGATTGACGGGCGCGAATACGTACTGGAAGCGCCGCTCCGCGCCGACATGGCGCTGGTCCAGGCACAGGAGGCGGACCGCTGGGGCAACCTGCTCTATCGCAAGGCCGCCCGGAACTTTGGGCCCGTCATGGCGATGGCGGCGGATTTGACCGTCGTGCAGGTAAAGCGGATCGTGGCCCTGGGTGAGATGGACCCAGAGGCTGTCGTCACCCCCGGCATCTTCGTCGACCGGGTGGTGCATATCGACAACAACCGGGAGTGGGACATATGAGTGTCGCGGATCTGGAACTCGGCGTCACCAAGCTGACGCGCCCGCAGATCGCCCGCCGCGCGGCCGAGCTGATCCCAGACGGCAGCTTCGTCAATCTCGGCATCGGCATCCCGACCCTGGCCGCCAACGTGATGCCCGCCGGCAAGGATGTGGTGCTGCACAGTGAGAACGGGATTCTGGGTGTCGGACCGACTCCACCGGAGGCGGAGCGGGATCGCGACCTGATCAATGCGTCCAAGGACTACGTCACCCTGCTGCCGGGGGGCTCATATTGCGTGCACTCCGATGCCTTTGCGATGATCCGGGGCGGCCACCTGGATCTGGCCCTGCTGGGCGCGTTCGAGGTCGCCGGCAATGGCGATCTTGCGAACTGGACCACCGGCGACCGGCGTTTTCCGCCGGGTGTGGGCGGGGCAATGGATCTGGCGGTCGGAGCCAAGGCAATCTGGGTACTGACCGACCACACCACCAAGAAGGGCGAGCCCAAGATCGTGAACGCCTGCAAATACCCGCTGACCGCCAAGGGCGTGGTCAAGCGGATCTTCACCGATCTGGCCCTGATCGACCTGACCGAGGACGGTTTGCTGGTCCGGGAGATGGTGCCGGGCCTGACCATCGACGCGCTGCAGGCGGTCACCGAGCCGAAGCTGGCCCTCGCCGAGGACTGGCAGGAACTGGCCGCCGCCTGATCAATCCGGCGAAACCACGGTCGGGACATTGGATTCGTGCTCGTAGCCGCCGGTATAGGCGGCCAGATAGGGCATGGAGAACGCGATCGCGATGCTGATCACCAGTCCGGCGACAGCCTTGGTGACATCCGAGAACGCCGTACGACCTGCGGTCTTCATGCTGGAGACGTGGAGCGAGATGACCAGCGCGAACTCCCGGCCGGCGAGCAGCCCTAGGAACACCCAAGTCGTGCTCATCGGCACGTTCGAAAGCTCCTTGAAGAAAATCAGGATCAGAGCGTAGGCGAAGTCGATCAGGGTGGCCGAGCGGATATCCTGGGTATTGGTCTTTGAGGTCACGATGCCCTGGATGGCCCCGCCACGCTGGTAGAACAAGATCGCGTGCAGCCCCAGCATCACAACCAGCGCGAAAATCAGCATGGAGGCATCCAACTGGCGCGGCAGATAGGCGAAGATGTTCGCCAGATCCTGGACCAGCCATTGGCTCCACAGGAATCCGGTCGAGATCCATTGCAGCGCTACCCAGTATCCCCGCGGCGGCGCGTCCTTGGTGGCGAGAAATTTGGCGTAGAAAATTCGTCCGATCAGGACGTACACCACGATTCCCACGGCGAAGGCCACCCCGTACCCGATCAGGGATTTGGTCAGCATGCTGGGCAATGCGGCGGCGGCGAAGGAGGTCAGGATCAGGAAGGTCGTGCTGACCGGAATGCCGAACCGGGTCAGAAGCAGCACCACCAGGGGCGGCATGATCAAGGCCCAGGTGAACAGCGTCGGCATCGGAAATTTCTCGAGCCGGCCATAAGAGATATCGCCGTCATAGGCAATCCAGCCATAGAGGAAGACCGCCACCAGAATGGCGCAGGCGAACAGCCAGAGAACCCACCAAGGCCGATGGCTGTTCGAACTGAGAAACGTCCCGAGAGTTTGAATGGCGTCATTCGCCACCACCGAATAGGCGGCGAGCAAGAAGCCAATCAACATCAGGCCATGGTGCATGTCCAAGGGCATGAGGGCACTCCCGTATCCGACGGCGAAATCGCTACTGCTGCTTTAGAGCTTTCGAATGAAGGTTTGTCCATAAGTTCCTACGCGGCCCGCTCTATGGGTCGGGGCCACCATGGTTGCCGATTGGCACCACCGCTCCCAGGCGGTGATCCTGCCCTATGCTGCATGTCATGACGTTCAAGTTAAGGTTGATTTCGAGAGTTGTGCGTGGTTTGTTCTCCTATAGCGTGTTTTGAAACAGCAAAGGTAACGGTCGGCGATGAAATTCTTCGATCGCAATCTGGTGATAGGGCTCCGAAACTCAGTGCCAAAGCTTTTCGGCCTGGGAGGTCTGCTCCTCCTCTCCGGGTGCGCCACCACCGAGTTTTATCAGGCGCGAGACGCCTGCCGGGCCGAGTGGTATGCGCGAATTCCGGAGAGGATCGAACAGCGGCTCGTTAATGAGACCCGCTACGAGGAGCGTTTCACCGGGGAAACCGTGTGCACCACGAACAACGATGTTACGAACTGCGTGCAGCAAACACGCCGGGTTCCCGTGACCTATCCGGTCGTCAAGAACTTCGACCTGAATGAGCCCAAGCGGACGCCGCGCATCAATGCCTGCGTGATCGATTTGTGCCTGAACAGATTTGGGAATCCCGACTGCAAGCCCTGAGGTCAGGTCTGCGTCAATGAACGGTCATAGAAGGGATTTCCCACCTGGTCCCGGCCGCATCATCGTTTAAGGGTCAAAACTCACCCTCACGTCGGATTCCAATAAATCAACGCACGGACGCCCACATTAGCGCCTGTAGTGATCTCTGTGGAATTACGAAAAAGCGGCGCCTGCGATGGGTGCCCTCGTTCTAACTCCGATCCGGTGCGATCATTTCGATATCGTCGATGCGCCACGCACCCGCGCTGTTCATGAACAGAATCCCGTCGAACGGATCCGCGAAACCCGAATCCTGAATCTCGATGAATGTGCGCCCGTTCAGCGAGACCTGCATGACATTGTCGGCGTTTCGGCTCCACCCAACGTGTTGAACCGATCCGGTGGTCAGATCCCAGGCTGTGTCTGCGCGCGCAACCAGGCGGCTGTCTTGTCCCTCCTCCACCGCGATCAGGTCGACGACCCCATTCGTAAGGGCGATCCGATATCCGGTATTCGCAGTATTCTGGAAGACCCCGAGATTCAAGCGGACTGACGTGTCACCACTGACCGTGAACCGAGCGCGCAGGGGGAAGGCATTCGGAATCTTGGCGTAGGTGACGATGGCGGCGGGTGATGTCCCGGAAAATACGGACCGATCGGTCGCCTGCTCCAGGACACCCTTCAGGATCTGCCGAGCAAAATCTTCCGGCGAACTGGGCGCGTCCACGCTTGACCCTGGAATGTCGCTGGACAGGCTCCCATCCTGAACAGAAAACGTGCCGCGCAGAACCTGCCATCTGACATTCTGCGTGTAATCACCGTCGTCGAAGGTGTCGGACACCAGCACAGTCGGGTCGTCCGACTGGGCGGCAGACGGCGTTTCCGTTTCGGTGGTTTCGGACCCCTTCAGATTGGCCAAGAGCTCGGGGCTGGCTGTACCGTCTCGGAAAGGCGCTGATCGGTCTGATATCGGCGCAGCGCCGACCGGGTCTTCGCGCCCATCAATCCGTCTTCCGGACCGGCATCATATCCCAAGCGGTTCAGACGTCTTTGAGCACGTTGGACCCGCGCATCGAAGGCGACCGCAAAGATCGATGACTGAGACAGATCCGAGGTCGGCTTCAGCGTGACCGGCGGCGCCGCGTGGCTCGGGACCGCCCCACCGGCCAGAATCCCGGAAACGACCATTAAAGATGCGATCCATCGCATGTGTAAAAGACCCTCACCTCAAGACGTATGAAAATTCTTGCTGATGAGGAGAACGCAGGAGCATCGCCGCGGTTCCCGACGCCAGCCGGAGCAGAGCGCACCGAGGCCCTCCCTGCCGATGTCGCCGCCCTTGGGTGCGCTCTCTTGACCCTCCGGCGGCACGGTGCTCGACTTCCGGCCAACACGCCAAAAAAAACCGGGTTTCTGGAGGAACGGGAATGACCAAGCCGCGCAAGCGCTATGAGGATCTGCGGAGCTACCGATGGTACGGGGTGGACGACCTGCGGTCGTTCGGCCACCGCTCCCGGACCTTGCAGATGGGCTATTCCCGCGAGGACTGGGCCGGCAAACCGGTGATCGGCATCGTCAACACCTGGTCCGAGATCAACCCTTGCCACAGCCACTTCAAGCAGCGGGCCGAGGAGGTCAAGCGGGGCATCTGGCAGGCGGGTGGGTTCCCGGTCGAGATGCCGGCGATCTCACTCAGCGAGCCGATGCAGAAGCCGACCACCATGCTGTACCGCAATCTGCTGGCGATGGAGTGCGAAGAGCTGCTGCGCTCCTATCCCTGTGATGGTGCCGTGCTGATGGGCGGTTGCGACAAGACCACGCCCGCGCTCCTGATGGGGGCGGCATCGATGAACATCCCCTCGATCTTCGTGCCGGCCGGCCCGATGCTGCGCGGCAATTGGCGTGGCAAGAGCCTGGGGTCCGGCTCCGACACCTGGAAGTACTGGGCCGAGCTGAAGGTCGGCAACATCACCCGCAAGGATTGGGATGAGATTGAGGACGGGATTGCCCGGACCCCCGGTACCTGCATGACCATGGGTACCGCCCCCACCATGATGAGCTCGGCCGAGGCGCTCGGCATGACGCTTCCCGGTGCAAGCGCAATTCCCGCCGCCGACAGCAACCACGCCCGCATGGCCAGCCTGACCGGCCGCCGGATCGTGGACATGGTGTGGGAGGATCTGACCCCCACAGATGTGATGACCGAGCAGGCCTTCGAGAACGCGATCACGGTGGTGATGGCGCTCGGCGGGTCGACGAACGCCGCCGTCCACCTGGTGGCGATGGCCGGACGGCTGGGCGTTCCGATCGATCTCGAGCGGTTCGACGCGATCAGCCGGCGTACCCCCTGGCTTGCCGATATCCGGCCCAGCGGTCGCTTCCTCATGGAGGATTTCTATTACGCGGGCGGGCTGCCGGCGATGATGTCGGAGCTTAAGGATAAGCTGCATCTGGATGCGGTCACGGTCAGCGGGAAAACCCTGGGTGAGGACATTGCCGATGCCGATGTCTACAATGAGGAGGTCATCCATCGTGCCAAATCCCCGCTCTCGGCCGAAGGCGGGCTCGCCACACTGCGGGGTAATCTGGCGCCTGACGGGGCCGTCATCAAGCAGAGCGCGTGCGATCCGTCCCTTCTGAAGCACACCGGCCCGGCCGTTGTCTTCAAGGACTACAACGACATGTCCGCACGGGTCGACGATCCGGATCTGGACGTCACCAAGGACAGCGTGCTGATCCTGCAGAACGCCGGCCCGCAGGGCGGGCCCGGTATGCCGGAATGGGGCATGCTGCCGATCCCCAAGAAGATTCTGGAGACCGGCGTGCGCGACATGGTGCGCATCTCGGACGCCCGCATGTCCGGGACCAGCTATGGCACCTGCGTGCTGCACGTGGCGCCGGAGAGCTTCGTCGGCGGGCCGCTCGCCCTGGTCAAGGATGGCGATATGGTCACGCTCGATGTGCAGGAGCGCATTCTTCGGGTTGAGATCACCGAGGAGGAGATGGCCAAGCGCAAGGCCGCCTGGACCCCGCCGCAACGCAAGTTCGAGCGGGGCTTCGGCCAGATCTACGCCAACCACATCACCCAGGCCGACAAGGGCTGCGATTTCGATGTCCTGATGGGTACAGCACCGACGCCGGAGCCGGAGATTCACTGAAGAGACTCACACCATGACCGATCACAAGACTGCCATCGTCACCGCCGCCGGCTCCGGCATGGGGGCGGCGATTGCCCGCAAGTTGGCGGAGGACGGCTACAAGGTCGCGATCCTCAGCTCGTCCGGCAAGGGCGAGGCGCTGGCGCAGGAGCTGGGCGGAGTCGGGCTGACCGGATCCAATCTCGATCCGGCGGCACTGGAGGCGATCCTGCACCGCACGATGGCGACATGGGGCCGGGTTGACGCGGTGGTGAACAGTGCCGGGCACGGTCCGAAAGGTCCGGTTCTGAACCTTACGGACGAGGATTGGCATCTGGGTCTCGACGTCTATCTGCTCAACGTGATCCGTATGACCCGTCTGGTGGTGCCGATCATGGAGCAAGCGGGGGGCGGCTCGATCGTCAACATTTCCACTTATGCGGCCTTCGAGCCGGACCCCGCCTTTCCGACCTCGGGCGTGTTCCGTGCTGGCCTGGCAGCCTTCACCAAGCTGGTGGCGGACAAGTACGCGCCTGCCGGGATCCGCATCAACAATCTGCTCCCCGGCTTCATCGACAGCCGTCCAGAGAAGGAAGAGTTCCGCGCCCGAATTCCCATGGGCCGCTATGGCACCGTGGCCGAAATCGCCGACGCGGCCGCCTACCTGGTGTCCGACAGATCGAGCTACATGACCGGCCAGAACATTCGCGTCGACGGCGGGATCACCCGATCGGTGTGACGGGCTATTCCCGATACTGCTCGACCAGATAATCGGCGTACTCGGCGCAGATCAAGATGGCTTTGTCGTCGGGAACATAGAACGCGTTCACCTCGTCGCAGAAGGTGAAGGTCACGGTGACGGCCTGGGGGAGATGGATGAACGTGTTCCAGTGCGTGACCTCATCCGAGAGGATTTCGAGCATATAGGCCTGCGCTTCGGTGGCAGCCCGATGGTCTGAGGTGAAGCTGAAGACCGCATTGCCGGTCGCAGGGTCGTAGAGTTCGTCCAGAATGCCACCCCAGGACTCTTCAGCCAGCTCCCGTTCTTCGGCGCAGCCGGCAGCTCGATCATCGGGAAGTTCAAAGTCGTTCCGGAATCCCTCCCTTGTGGCTGGATCGCCGCCGTAGTGCAGGCAAATCAAGGTATAGAACCTCTGAAGATCCAACCCGTGCACGCCCCAATAGGCCGTCTCATTCCCGTCATCATTCCACTGCGCATCGATCAGCATGCTCAGAGCCGCGTCATAGGCGATCAGGTCGGAATCCTCTTTCTCGTAAATCTCGTCGAACAGCACAACGCTGAGCACATCGGCGGCGTCCTCTTCCTGTCCGTAGATCGGAATGTTCAGCACGTCGATCAGGGCGTGGCCGAGCTCGTGATAGAAGATCGCCAGCGTGTTACTTTCGATATACCCCAGTGTCTCGTCGTCGAGCGCCGGTTTGCTCCGCCGCTCAGCCTCGGCCGGAGACATTGAGCCGAATGTCGCGATCACCGCGAGCGCCGCCGAAAAGACACAGCGGAAAGCCCCACGCCGGACCGTCATCGACGTTGCCATTATCCCCACCCCTCGAACACCGCGAACCGTCGATACTAGCTCCCGAACAGGTCGGCTCGACAACGACAAAGGTCAATGCCGCTTCAACAGCCGCCGCAAACCGGTCTAAGCTGTGGCAAAAGTCTTTAGGGAGGATAAACGCATGAGTTCAACAATTTCGGTCACCCCGCTGACCGGTTCGATCGGGGCCGAGATCGGTGGCGTTGACCTTGCCGTCCCCCTGTCGAATAGCCAGGCAGCTGAGGTTCATGCTGCCTTTCTGGAACATCACGTGATTTTCTTTCGGGATCAGGACCTCTCCGAGCCGGACCGGCAGAAAGCTGCCGCACGGCTGTTTGGAGAGCCGGTTGCCATCCCCTTTGTGAAATCGCTCGCCGACCATCCCGAGATCATCGATATCGTCAAGGAACCGGAGGATGTGGGGAAGTACAATTTCGGCGGCAACTGGCACACCGATACGACATTCCTTGAAACACCGGCCCTCGGTGCACTGTTGTATGCGCTGGAGGTGCCGAGCCGGGGCGGTGACACGCTGTTCGCGGATATGTCGGCTGCGTATGACACCCTGTCGGACGGACTGAAATCGACCTTGAACGGCCTTCGGGCTCTGCACACCGGCAAGCGTTCCTATGGAAGCCAGTCGAAGTTTCAGGGCGGCAAGAACCAGTCCGTCTCGATGCAGATCGACGCGACCGAAGAGGGCGACAAGCTGGTCTCTCACCCGGTCGTCCGAACCCATCCGGAGACCGGCCGAAAATCCCTTTTCTTGAACCCAAACTACACTGTCAGCTTTGACGGCTGGACCGAAGCCGAGAGCAAGCCGCTGCTGGATTTCCTGCATGCCCATGCAATCCGGGACGAGTTCATCTGCCGCTTCCGCTGGGACGCGGGATCGGTCGCTGTCTGGGACAACCGCTGCACCATGCACCGGGCGGTCAACGATTATGAGGGCATGCGCCGTCACGTGCGTCGCGTGACCTTGGATGGTGATCGGCCGCATTGAGAGGAGAATTGCATGCATCTCAAGGGGTCCTGTCATTGCGGCGCGGTCGCGTTTTCCTGTGAAAGCAGGCACCCATATCCCTACATGCGCTGCTACTGCTCGATCTGCCG
The DNA here is from genome assembly GCA_024742605.1 of Alphaproteobacteria bacterium. GTDB lineage: Bacteria > Pseudomonadota > Alphaproteobacteria > Thalassobaculales > Thalassobaculaceae > JANSYC01. The sequence continues at coordinate 43,738 of JANSYC010000014.1, forward strand.
AAAAGTCGCGGGTGGCGGAGGATACGCGATCAATCTGGGCGGCGAGGCGGATACGCTGAAGGTTCGGGGCCAGGAGTATGTCCGCGTCTATCAGGTAAAGCAGCCGGACGGCAGTGAAAGCCCCTCAGGCCGCCGGTTCTGCGGACGGTGCGGCACCATGCTGTGGGTCTGGGACAACCGTTGGCCGGAGCTGATCCACCCGTTCGCGAGCGCAATCGACACCCCGCTGCCAGCCCCACCATCGAAGGTCCATTTGATGCTGGATTACAAACCCGAATGGGTAGCGGTGGAGGCCGGTCCGGAGGACGGGTGCTTCGGCGAGTACCCTGAGGAATCGATTGCGGCCTGGCATCGGCGACGGGGCCTTGAGACCAGCTAGACCTGTAGCCTTAATCAAGTCGACGCCACCCACTCGCGGGCCGCGTCCATATCGAGGAACCATCGTCGGAGATTCGGATTCCCATCAAGCCCGGCATCCTGCCATAGTCTGAGGATATATCCGTCGACATCCGAAGCGATTACGCAGGCGACCCTGAGAAACTTAGTTGGAGAGATCTGTTTCTGTCGGGTGAATATGTTCCGCAGATCCGAAAGAGTCAGACTGCTGAGATCCGCGTGACGCAGGTCCCACAGAACACCCCGCAGGCTGTCGTAACGCAAGTCTTCCTTAAGGGTCCGGATGACAACGAAAATATTCTCGAAAGCGAAACTGTCACGAAACTCAATCTCGCAAACAGATCCGTCCTCGGCGAAGTGCAGGCTGAAAGACGGCGATGCAGACTTCACTGTCATCCTCGGAGAAACGGGAAACCTGATCTAGATAACAGGTTTCCAGCCATCCTGTCTTCTAGAGATTAGAAGGATGGACCTGAGAGTCTTGCGCCGCGGTTCTTCGGCTCAGCCTGCCTTAGCCGCCTCCATCGCTTTCCAGACAGTCTGCGGTGTCGCGGGCATATCGATATGGGTGACACCGTACTCAGCAAGAGCATCCACGATCGCGTTCATCACCGAGGGCAAGGCCCCGGCACACCCCGCCTCGCCGCAGCCCTTCGCCCCCACCAGATTGGTGGTGCAGGGGACCGGATGGCTGTCATAGCGGAACATCGGCGCGTTGTCCGCCCGTGGCATGGCGTAGTCCATGAATGACCCGGTCAGCGGTTGTCCGGACTCGTCATAGACCGTGGTCTCCATCAACGCCTGGCCGAGCCCCTGGACGATGCCGCCATGGGCCTGGCCCTCGACCAACATCGGGTTCACGACGATGCCGAAATCGTTGACCATGGAATAGCGCACGACCTCGACCACGCCGGTATCCGGATCGATCTCGACCTCGCAGACATGACAGCCGTTCGGGAACGCGCTCGGCCCGGTCTCGTGCGCCAGCGACACATCGATGCTCTGCGGCAATTCCGGAGGCAGGGAGAGACCCTGGTTCAGCTTGTCTGCAATCTCCAGCACGGTGATGGTCCGGTCGGTGCCGGCGATCGCGAAGCGGCCGTCCGCGAATTCGATATCGGCCGCCGCCGCTTCCAGGATGTGGGCGGCGATCTGTTTGGCCTTATCCAGCATCTCCTGGCCGGCCTCGATGATCGCCCCGCCGGAGGACATCATGGACTTCGAGCCTCCCGTACCGCCGCCGGTGATGAGCTGATCGCTGTCGCCCTGCAGCAGACGGATACGGTCGAACGGGATCCCGGTACGCTGATGCAGGATCTGGGCGAACGGGGTCCAGTGACCCTGGCCGTAGTCTAGGGTTCCGGTGATGATCGTGACAGTACCGTCCTTCTCGAACCGGATGCCGCCCATCTCCTTGCCCGGAGGCCCGGTGACCTCGAGATAGTCGCTCATCCCAAGGCCGCGCAATTTGCCGCGCGCCGTGCTTTCCGCCTTGCGGGCCTCGAACCCGTGCCAGTCGGAGAAGGTCACCGCCTTCTCGAACACAGCCGGAAAATCGCCGCTGTCATAAGTCATGCCGGATGGCGCCTTGTAGGGGATCTGGTCCGCGGTGATCTGGTTCCGACGGCGGATATCCAGACGGTCGATGCCCATTTCGCGCGCCGCGTTGTCCAGCAGACGCTCGACATAATAGTTCGCCTCCGGCCGTCCGGCACCACGATACGGGCCGATCGGCGAGGTGTTGGTGAACACGCATTTCGTATTGAGATCGATGACTGGCGTCTTATAGACGGAAATCAGATTCTTGACCGCGTTCAACGTCGCCGGCTGCGGGCCGACCGGCGTCAGGTACGAACCGACATCCGCATGGCAGTGGGTCCGCAGGGCCAGGATATGGCCGTCCTTGTCGAACGCCATCTCCGCGCTGACCTCATGGCCGCGGCCGTGATGATCGGAGAGAAAGGCACCGGAGCGATCATCGGTCCATTTGACCGGTTTACCCAGCGCACGGGCGGCATGCAGAAGGGGGAAGTACTCCGGATACGGCCCGCCCTTCATGCCGAAGGATCCGCCGACGTTCTTGGTGACCACACGGACCTTATCTGTGGGCACCTTCAAGACAGCGTTCGCGAGCGCGTTGCGCAGCCCAAACGCACCTTGGCTGCCGGCGGTGAAGGTGAACTTCTCGGTCGCCGGGTCGTACTCGGCAATCGCCGAGCGCGGCTCCATCGAAGCGACCACGACCCGGTTGTTGATCAAATCCAGCCTGGTGACGTGCGCCGCTTCCGCAAACGCCTTGGTGGCGGCGTCCGCGTCGCCATAGTGGAAGTCGAGGCAGACATTGTTGGCAATGCCGTCATAGAGCTGCGGCGCACCGTCCTTGGCCGCCTCTGTCGGGTTGGTGACGGCGGGCAGGGTTTCGATGTCCGGTATCACCGCCTCGGCGGCGTCTCGGGCCTGGTCCAGGGTTTCCGCGACGACGAACGCGACCGGGTCGCCCACGAAACGCACCTTGTCGACAGCCAGACCCGGACGTCCCGGCTTCGCCATATCGGAGCCATCGCGATTCTTGAACGGAACCACACAGGGAATCGATCCGTAGGCCTCAAGATCCTTTGCGGTGTAGATGGCGATCACGCCGGGCATGCCCTCCGCCTCGGAGGTATCGATACCCTTCAATGTTCCATGGGCAATCGGGCTGCGGACCACATAGCCGTAGAGCTGTCCATCGACATTGATATCGTCGGTATATTGCCCTCTGCCGGTCAACAGGGTCGGATCCTCGCCCCTCGGAACCGGCTGGCCGATCCCGAATTTCATGGTGGCGAGTTCGTCCTCAGTGACCTGCACATTCATGTCCGCACTCCATGTCGGTTCCTCAATCGTCCAAACGGGCGTCGGACGAGGTTTATTGTACACAATTTGGGGTGATCATACGTCGTGACCACCCTCATTCCTCGGGAAATTCACCCTTGCGGATCACGCTTGAGCGGCTGGCTGAGACAGCGGGGACCGCCGCCTGCCAAGGTGAACATGGTCAGTTCCGGATCGTAGACCGTGATTCCGAGCGCCCGCAGCCGCGCGTTCACGTCCCCCGCCTCCGCCGAGGAGATCACCCGGTCGCCGCCCAACGAGAGACAGTTGCAGGCCAATCGCATGGCTTCCTTGTAGGTGGTCGCGACCGCCTCGATGCCATGCCCTGCCAGCCAGTCGACCACATCGTCCTCCAGCACTTCGGTGCAGACCAGCGCCAACCGCTCGTTGACCATCGAGATCAGCAGATCGAGATGCAGGAAATGCTCGGCGATCGGCACCAGGCGACACTCCCAGCCTTCCGCCTCGAACCATGCCCTGGCCTGCGCGGCTCCCTCGTTGCTGGTCCGATTGCCGGAAACCCCGATGGCCGCCACCCCCGGCTTGATCAGGTGCACGTCACCGCCTTCCAGGCTGCCGGCCGTGACCCAGTTCCAGATTGGCAGATCGACGGCCCCATGAAACCGCACGTGAGAGGCGACCTCGCCCCGTCGCTGCTCCCGGTACATCTGCCCGATCAGCACGCCCCAGGGGGTCACGATCGCCGGGTCGCGAGTGTAGACCGAATACTGAAGCGTCGGATCCGCCTCGGTCATATGAACCGTGACGCCGGCTTCCTCGAAAGCCGCGACAAAACCGCGATGCTGCTCCGCCGCGCGCTTCTCATCGAAGGCGATCCCCTTGCGCAGACTTTCCTTCGCCACAGCATTGGCGCCGAACCAACGGAAATGCTCCGGAGTTCTGAGGGCGACGTCCCGCAGGACGCCGGTGTCGCTGTCACAGCCCCACCTGTTGGTCATATCGAACTTTTACCCGCTGAATGAAATTTGAAGACCGTCGAGGGTGCCCTCCCTTTCAAGCCCTGCGCAAGCCTATCCCGCCATGTTCCGCAGTTCCGTCTTCAGAATCTTGCCGTAGTTGTTCTTCGGCAGATCGTCGAGCCGATGGTAGGCCTTGGGCCTTTTGAAGCGGGCGATATTATCGAGGCAGAGCTGATCGAGATCCTCGTCCTCGACGGTCTCGCCCGGATGAAGTCGCAGGAAGGCGATGACCTCCTCGCCCCAATCCCTATGAGGCTTGCCGATCACCGCGCATTCCAGCACGGCGGGATGGCGAAGCAGCACCTCCTCGACCTCGCGGGGGTAGATGTTGGTGCCGCCGGAAATGATCACGTCTTTGGAACGGTCCTTCAGGGTCAGAAATCCGTCCTCGTCGAAGGCACCGACATCGCCGGTCCAGAGCCAACCGTCCCGCAGGGACGCCGCCGTGGCGTCGGGATTGTTCCAGTAGCCGGCCATGACCACGTCGCCCCGGCAGATCACCTCGCCGGTCTCACCGTTGGGAACCGGCGCGCCGTCGTCGTCCACCACTCGGACCTCGACATCGGTGCGCGGAAAGCCGGTCGAGCCGATGCGATGCTCCCACCGTGGGTGCGCCGTGTCGGTGTAGATGTGCTTGGGCAGGCCAGTGATGGTCATCGGCGCCTCGCCCTGGCCGTAGATCTCCACCAGCTTGGGGCCAAGAATGTCCAGCGCGCGCTTTACGTCCTCCAGGTACATCGGCGCCCCGCCGTAGACGATCGTCTTCAGGTTCGACAGATCGGCCTCGCGGATGTTCGGCGTGTTGATCAGCCTTGTGACCATGGTCGGCGCGAAGAAGAAGCTACAGCCCTTCCAGTGTTCGATCAGCGCCAGGGTCTCAGCCACATCGAACCCGCCCGACGCGGGGACGATATTGTTGGCGGCGCGCGCCACATGCGGCAAACCGTAGATGCCAGATCCGTGACTCATCGGGGCCGCGTGGATCATGCAATCTCCCGGATCAATCACGTCGACATCTGCGAGGTAGTTCATGGTCTGGGACATTAGATTGCGATGGGTCAGCATCGCCCCTTTCGGCCGCCCCGTGGTGCCGGAGGTGTAGAACAGCCACGCCAGATCCTCGGGCTTCGTCTCAGCAATCGGCATCGGGGCGTGGGCCACCAGATCGGCATAGGCCTCCGTGCCCGTGGTGACGATATGCGCGAGCGTCGGGATCTCCGTCCGAACCCCTGAGATGGACTCCGCAAGATCCGGTGTCGTGAATGCCACCCGGCTGCCGGAATGCTCCAGGATGTAGGCGTGCTCCTTGGCGTGCAGTTTGGCGTTCACCGGCACTGCGACCAGTCCCGCATGCCAGATCCCGTACATGACCTCGTAGTACTCGGCGACGTTCTTCATAACGATCGCGACGCGGTCGCCCGGCTCCAATCCAAGCGCACGCAGCCCCGACGCGACCCGCGACACCCGCTCGGCAAATATCCGGTAGTCCCACACCACATCGGTGCCGCGCGAGATCGCCGGTCGCGCGCCGAACGCCCGCGCCATTTGCGCCAGAACAACCGCCTGATTCATCCCCAACCTCCCATTCATGCAGTCTTCTCGAACCGGGAGCCGAAAGCTAACAGGCGTCCGAACCGCTTACCACCGGCAGGTGAGCGTGTAGCCGTCGCGGATCGGATCGAACGGGCCGTCATAGCTCAGGAACAGGTGGGCATCCGTTCGGGCCACGCCGCGCAAGGCCAGAGCCGCGCCGTCTCCGGAGATCTCGACATCCTGCCGCCCCGGGCCGTCGATCGCATATGGATAGAGGACAAGTGTATGGGGACCCGGCACGTCCTTGGCGAAACATTCGACGAAAAACGGGCCGGGACTGGGACGTAGACAGAGAATGTTGTAGCGCCCTTCCTGAACGACGGCCGGCGTCCCGGCTTCGACCGACACACAGTCCTTCAGTCTGCCCGTTTGGGCGGACGCCGTCCCAACCTGAAGGATGCCGCCCATGAACAAGCCTAAAATCACAACCAGACCGGGACGGAAACTCCGCAGGTTCGTGGTCATCGTTCCGATTGTCCCTGTGTCATCTAGAGTCAAAGTATCGTATAGATTCGTGAGTCCTGTTGACCATCTTGCGCCATGTTGACGAGTGCAACCGCCCCTCATGAAGTTGTTTCCATCCTCTGACAGATCTGATCCGCGGGTGCCCCGGGTGAGTGCGGCACGGATTTTGATGCCGGTGATCGGGCTCGTTGTCCTCGCAATGTTGACCGTTGGGGCAACGGTCTACCTGGCGGCACAGCGCCTCGACCAGTCCGCCAAAGACTCCTCATACCGCTTGGCGCGGACGGCGCTTTCCCAAATCGAAAAGCAGATCGCCGTGCAGACGCGCGAGTATGCCTATTGGGACGCCACCCGGGAGAACGTGGTCGATCGGCTGGACATGGATTGGGTTGAGGCGAGTCTCGGGCGGTATTCGTTCGAAACCTTCGATTACGATGCCACGCTGGTCTTCGACCAGAACGACAGGCTCCTGCTCTTTACGACCGACGAGCGTCCTCGGAACGCCGGAGCTGCGGAACTGCTCTCCCGATCCGACGCAACCGCAGTCCTGGATAGGCTCGCTCGGCCGATCGCCCAGGTGCGCGCCGGACCGATGGAAAATCCAGGCTCCGCATCGGCCTGCATCCGGATCGGAGAAACAGTCTATGTCGCGGGGATTGCGCCGATCACTCCCGAGCACCCCACCGGGGACCAGCTCATACCGGCCCCAAGACCGGTTCTGATCTATCTACGGGCCCTTGATGACCCGCGCATGCAGAGGATCGGAGAAGCTTTCGAGATCCACAACTTCCATGTTTCGCAGAACGATGATGTTCCGGTCCATCACGCTCAAATGACCCTCAGGGATCCGAACGGCACTGTAATCGGGCACATGCGGTGGGCGGTGATCACTCCAACACAAAGCTTTTTCGAGACGATCTCGATGCCCTTCCTCGGCGTGGGGCTGCTTCTATTGGCTTTGGCGGGTTGGGTGATGAGCGGCATCCTGCGCCGTCAAGAGGAGCTGGCTGACCGGGTCGGCCAGCTCGCCACGATCAACACACAGCTGCTCGACAGTGAGGCCCAGGCGCGCTCCGCCCTCCAGCGGGCGGAACACGCGACCCGCACGAAGAACAATTTTCTCGCCAGTGTCAGCCATGAGCTGCGCACCCCGTTGACCGCGATCATCGGTTTCTCCCAAATCCTCAAGCTGAGACGGAGACCTGGAAAGACGGCAAGCCGCGAGGACGAGTATGCGGAGATTATCCACGATTCAAGCCAGCATCTGCTCAATTTGGTAAACGACATCCTCGATCTCGCCAAGATCGAGAGCGGCGGGTACGAAATGCAGGAAGTCTGGCTTGATCTCAACCGAGAGGCCAAGTCAGTTCAGAGCCTTATGGGAACCGAGGCCATGAAACGTGGCGTGGCCTTGAATGTCGTGACCCTAAACAATCCGCCGGCACTGCTCGGCGACAGCCGATCGATCAAGCAGATTCTGACCAACCTGGTGTCAAACGCACTCAAGTTCACCGCAGCTGGAGGACAAACTGACATCCGGATCACTCTGAGGGGCCGATCGATCGTTCTCGAAGTGGAAGACACCGGCACCGGGATCGCGGAAGACGACCTGGAGGTGATCTGGGAGCCGTTCAATCGCACCCGCAATCCGGATCTCGCCAAGACCGAGGGCAGCGGCCTCGGTCTCCATCTCGTCAAAGTCCTCGCCGACCTGCACGGTTGCGAGATTGAACTCGAGAGCGAAGTGGGACGCGGAACCCGGATCGCGATTGTTTTCCCGCCCGAACGGGTGAGATCCGTCGCGGCCTGACGCGATGCGCATTCTTCTCTAAAGCCCGTTCCGTTCGCAGAGGTCCGACAGGGAACACGCCTCGCATCGGGGTTTCCGAGATCTGCAAATCTGCTTGCCGTGCTCCAGTAACCAAATATGGGCACCCCAGGCGTATTTCGGCGGAACCTTGGGCTCCAGGTCGCGGGCGGTTTGCGCCTCGGTCTTGCCCCGTGCGAGCCCGAGGCGGTTGCAGACCCGATTCACATGGGTATCGACCGCCACGACCGGCTGATCGAACACGAAGCGGAGCAGAATATCCGTCGATTTGCGCCCGACACCCGGCAAGGCTTCAAGGCTTTTCCGATCCGATGGCACCACGCCGCCATGCCGCTCCAAGAGCGCCGCGCAAAGTTTGTGAACGCTTTTGGCCTTCATGTTGTAAAGCCCGCAGGCCTTGATCAGCCCGGCAATCTCGCGCTCGTCCAGCGCAAGGATCGCGGCCGGCGAGTCGGCCACCGCAAACAGGCTGTCCCGAGCCCGTGCCGTCATCTCGTCCCGGCTTTGCGCCGACAACACGACCGAGATCAGACTGCGGAACGGGTTCGTACCGATCTTCGATTTCGGGGCCTCCAGATGCTCCGGAGCCGCTTTCGAAAGACGGTGAAACAGGCTCTCAATAGCGTCTGTGCTTAGCATGCGAGACAAGTAGACCGGAGATGCATCGTTCAACAGGGCCGGTTGAGAAAAATCCCGTCATGTCCTCGCCCTGGTCTCCATCACAGGAAGATTTTGCGGACGTCAATGGAGCTCTCGTGTCCGATGCAGTCGAAATGCGCGTCAAGCCAGCTTTCCGCCGATTGCCGACCTATTTCCTTCAGATGGCTCAGAAAAGCCCGCTCGGCATTCATCTTTGAAGACGCAGCCAATTCGCCCATTTGGGCGGCATCCTGGATCATGTGAATACGGGTCATCCGATACGCCTCTGGGTCCAACTTGCCCCCCGCGATCAGCCGATTGACGAAATGGACGGCCCTCATCTCCCGCATCAGCGTGGAGTTGAAGGTGATCTCGTTCACCCGATCCAGGATCTCACGGGCCGTGTTGGGCACGTGGTCCCGGTACAAAGGGTTGATCTGGACGATCAGCACATCACGGCAATCGGCGTTGTAGGCGAGCGGAAAGATCGCCGGGTTGCCCATGTATCCGCCGTCGTAATAGGCCTCACCATCAATCTCGATCGCCTGGAACATCAGCGGCAAGCATGCCGACGCCATGACCGCGTCGAGCGTGATGTCCTTATTGCCGAAGACTTTTATCTTACCGCTGCGGACGTTCGTCGCACTGAAGAACAGTTTGATGCCACTGGCATGGCAGGCGTTCTGGACGTCCACGACATCGCCCAGCACATCTCGCAGCGGATTGATGTTGAGCGGGTTCAGCTGATACGGCGAAAGCACCCGGTTCATCATGTCCATCATCATAAATCCGGGCGACATATCGACCCGCCAGTTCCCCATCAGCCGATCAATCACAGTGCGCTGAATCGGACTGGAGCGTCCGACATCCGCGATCCGGTCCCAGAACTTGTCGAGCGCCGCCCGCGCTCCGCGCCGACCGTCATCAGCCCAACCGGAGGCCATCACGATCGCGTTCATCGCCCCTGCACTGGTGCCGCTGATCGCCTCGAACTCAATCCGTCCGTCCTCGAGCAGCTTGTCCAGAACCCCCCAGGTAAAGGCCCCGTGAGATCCGCCGCCCTGCAGCGCGAGATTCAAAGTACGGGGCTTTTGATGATGCGGCCGCTTTGATCGGCGCAAGCCGGGACCCATAGCCCCGGTCGCTTCGTCCCGTACCCGTTCGGGGACCTCGACGTCGCGGATTACGGGATCCTGCAGGTCACCCTGCTGCGTCCCGCTCTGAACCCCTGTGCCTGGGCCACTCCGATTGCTCATCGAGCCGTCCAACCCCCGTCCATCGAGATCGGTGCACCGGTGATCGAAGTCCCGGAAGGTCCCGCCAGGAAAACGGTCATGGCTGCGACCTCGTCAACCTCGACGAATTTCTTGCTCGGTTGGCTCGCCAGGATCACGTTCCGGACAACCTCGTCTTCGGACATCTTGTTCGCCTTCGCCTGCTCGGCGATCTGGCCCTCGACCAACGGGGTCTTCACGAATCCGGGGCAAATCGCGTTGCAGGTGATCCCGGACTCCGCCAATTCGAGAGCCACGGTCTTTGTCAGGCCCAAAACACCGTGTTTCGCGGCGACATAAGCCGCCTTATAGGGCGACGCGACCAGACCATGGGCGGAGGCGATGTTGATGATTCGACCGAACCCGCGCGCCTTCATGCCGGGCACAGCAGCCTTGATGGTGTGGAAGTTGGAGGACAGGTTGATCGCCAGAATCAGATCCCAACGGGTATCCGGGAAATCCTCGATTTTCTCGACGGTCTGGATACCGGCATTGTTGACCAGGATGTCGACGGCGCCGAAGGCTTTCTCGGTGTCGTGCACCAATTGTTTGGCGGTCTCCCCCTTCGACATGTCCGCATCCGAATAGAGGCATTTCACGCCATGTTCGGCCTCCATGCCGGCGCGCAACGCCTCGATCTGATCGGCATCGCCGAAACCGTTGAGCATGATGTTGGCACCCGCCGCCGCCAAGGCCTTGGCGATCCCTTCGCCGATACCGCTGGTGGAACCGGTGACGACGGCGCATTTGCCCTTAAGGCTCATGATTTCTCTCCGTTGTGGTGACCTGATACTGAGATTTGATCCTGGCGCATCACTCGCTCATCATGTTGCAATGCACAAGACGAATTTCAAACGCTGAAGCTCCGAGCACCCGATATTCCCATATGCCCCCATAGCGGCTATGAGTGGGGCATGTGTGCGCAATCAGCCCGACCAAATATCATCGCCCCGACTGGAGACCAGTTGGGGGCGCTCGCCGAAGACGCCCTCGGTGGCATTCCCGAACCGTTGCTGCGCCCGCTCGGCGGACTCGCCATCCTGATCGAGGACTTTCCCGACGAGGAGATCTGCGAGGCGATGGATTTGGATTCACCTTTCGATCTGCTCGGCCTCTATCAAGGGGTCCCGCTCGGACACCGATCTACCGGGGAAACCCCCGCGGACCTGGACCGTGTTTTTCTGTTCCGCAGGCCGATCCTGGACTACTGGATCGAGAGCGGCGAGGATCTTTATACCGTTGTCCGCCACGTGTTGATCCACGAGATAGGCCACCATTACGGCTATTCCGACGCCGAGATGGAAGCCCTGGAACGCCAGGCCGAGGACGACGAAGACAATATGACCGCCGGCCGCGCCTGACGGACGGTACGGGAGCCGTATCTCATGACGCCCTCGCCAGACGTCCTCGCGAGTCTCGGTCCCGAAGATGTCCGGGACGACCCGTTTCCGCATGTGACGCTCGCAAACTGTTTGCCAGCCCAGCTTTACAGCGTCTTGAGCAAGGCGCTGCCAACGCCCCGCTTCGGGCCGGACACGCCGTCGAACATGTTGTCCCTGGCAAGCCCATTTGAGCCCCCCCTCGCCGGCCGCCTTAATCCGCAGTGGCAAACATTCCTCGACCATCACGTTTCAGACGCCTTCTTCGCCTCGGTGCTGCGGGTCATGGGCCCCTCCATCAGCAAGATATACCCGGATCTGGCGCAGAAAATCGGCAGCTCCCTTGAGGACGCGACCGTCTCCTGGCGCGGGGCGGGCCAAGAGACGGATGTCCAACTCGACGCACAGTTCGCCTTCAATTCTCCGGTGAGAGCGATGTCCAGCGTCCGCGGCCCGCATGTGGACAAGCCGAGGCGGCTGGTCAGCGGGCTTCTCTACATGCCGCAGTCCGATGACGCGGCGGGCGGGGAGTTGATGCTGTACCGCCTGAAGGGGAAGCCGAAGCTCCGGGGGGTTATGGTCGATCCGGATGATGTCGCCGAGGTCTCGCGCATACCTTATGAAGCGAACCGACTGATTTTGTTTCTGAACGGTCCCACCAGCGTGCACGGAGTGTTGCCACGTCAGGTGACGGACTCGGTGCGGCGCTACGTCAACCTGTTCGTGGACGTACGTACGCCTCTGTTCCAGACAGCCGCCGATGCCGGCGCGGCTTGAGGCTCTCTCGACAGTACTTGAAGACTTGGGGCTGAGGCTCCGGGGCGGTTTTGCAGTCGATCCCTCTGACGGCTTGGATCCCATCAAAGCGGTGCTGATGATCGGGAATGCGGGGCCGTCGATGTGGACGCGTTTCCAAGCCGAGCGGCGGGATGAGCCGGATCCGCTGGACCGTTGGGTCCGGCGGCATCTGACGCCGATCGCGGAGTCCTTGAGCGCGCGGCTTGCGATGCCGAGCGATGGGCCGCCATATCTGCCGTTTCAGCGCTGGGCGATGCGGGCAGAACCGGTGCACCAATCTCCCCTCGGGCTCTTGATCCATCCGAGTTACGGGCTGTGGCACGCCTACCGTGCGGCCTTTCTTCTGAGCGAAACTCAGGTCTTTCCGCCTCGGGTCGAGACTCCGTCGCCTTGCGCGACCTGTGCGGACAGGCCCTGTCTTGACAGATGTCCGGTCGCCGCGTTCTCGGTCGACGGCTATGACGCGAAGGCCTGCACGGCGCATCTTGCCAAGCCGGCCGGCACGGATTGCGCCTCGCTCGGTTGCCGGGCCCGGCGGGCCTGCCCGATTGGGGAAGATTGGCGGCCCGTGTCGGATCAGACGGCGTTTCACATGTCCGCATTCATCGGCTGACCGCTTACGCCGGCGCCATCATCCGATCGATCCGATCGCGGATCTGGTACCAGGCGCCGACCGTCGGCAGGAACCACGGCGTGCCCCTGTACAACGGGTTCGTTGGAAACGGCAGCCCCTCGAAGGCGCTCGGCCGGTTGGCCTTGCCCAGAATCTTGCGCGCGGTCTGGTGCCCCAGATGGCTCATCATCACCACCCCGCTGCCGTTACAGCCGAGCGCGTAATGAACCCCGTCCACGGTCCCCATGTGCGGCACCCGGTCGAAGGTGAACGCGACATTTCCAGTCCAGCCATGGCTGATCTTCACGCCCGCGAGCTGCGGGAAAATGCCGAGCATATACTTGTAAAGCACCGGTGCCGTTTCGACCGCTGTCCGCGACCGGAAGCTGGCCCGGCCACCGAAGATAACCCTTGTGCCGTCGGGAGACGGCCGAAAGTAATAGAGCACCCGTTTGGTGTCCGCGATCATCCGCAGGTCGGGAAACAGCTCCCGGACCCGATCCTCCCCCAGCGGCTCGGTCGCGATGATGTAGCTTGCGATCGGAATTACCCGACGTTGATGCCACGGCATCTCGCGCCCGGTGTATCCGTTGGTTCCAAGCACGACCTCCCGCGCCCGCACCACGCCGCGGCTGGTGTGCAGCGTCATGTCCCCAGCCGAACCGTCGACCTTGTGGACCCGGCAGTTGCCGCTCAGGACCACGCCGGCGCGCAGACAGGCCTGCCGCAATCCTTTGTGATACAGAGCCGGGTGCACACCGCCGGACCGGTCAATCGTCATCCCACCGTGATAGTAGTCGGTATTCACATGCGCCTTTTGACCGCTGCGTGAGACAATTGCCGCGCCGGCCTCGGCACGGTCGTTCAGCGCGGCCACCTTCCGCGCCTGGACGCGGTGAGCGGACGGCGTGTGCGCGCCGACGAACCGCCCAGTGCGGGCATAGTGGCAGTCGATCCCCTCCCGCGCGATCAACTGCTCGAAATGGGCATAGGATTCTCCCGCTTCCTCGATCATCGCTTCGACCCGGTCCTTGCCGTACCGCTGCTCGCTGTCACCGCCCTTGCCGACATTCACCCCACCCGAGACCATGCCGCCGGATCGTGTGCTGGCGCCTTCACCAAATCGATCGGCGTCCATGACCAGCACCCGCACACCTTCGCGTGCGAGTTCGAGAGCAGCCGACATCCCCGTATAGCCGCTCCCGATTACGGCGACATCGACCTCCTCCGGCGGCGGTGCGTCACCTTCCAAGTCCGGCGGGGCCGCCTCCCACCAATAGGGCGTGTCCTTGAAATCCGGCGTGGCGATCTCGCTCAGGGGCATTGGCAAGCTCCGGGTGGAATCTTGATGTGGGTGCATCGCGCTGAAACGGACCGCACGTACAAACCTGGATGGGCGATCATATTATCCCGGCTGATACCGGTCGTATCCAATATTTTGATGTTGCAAGCGCGAAGATTTTCTCGAGAGCGCCAAACGGAGATCTCCGCCCCCGCACAATCCAGACCGACCACCAGCATTTCAACAAAGTCTGCCCCGAATCCCATTTGACATTGTGAGAACAGCTTGCAATAAGGGTTGCTGATGATACCCATTCTCATTAAGGAGTCACTTATGATCCAGAACCGAACGGTAGGGTCATTGCTTTGCGCCGCACTGCTGGGGACCGGCATTGTCGGCGGCGCGACCGATGTCATGTCCGGCAGCGGACAGGCCTTTGCGGCCGACGGCGAGGTCAATGTCTACTCGCTTCGCCAGCCGTTTCTGATCCAACCGATGCTGGAAGCTTTCACCGAAGAGACCGGGATCAAGGTCAACGTGGTGTTCGCCAAGGACGGCGTGATCGAGCGGTTGAAGGCCGAGGGCCTCAACAGCCCGGCGGATGTGATCCTGACGGTTGACATCGGTCGGCTGAACGACGCGGTCGAAGCCGGTGTGGTCGCCACGGTGGAAGACGAGACCATCAATACAAACCTGCCGGCGTCGTTCCGCGACCCCGAGGGCCGCTGGTTCGGTCTGACCACCCGCGCGCGGATCATCTACGCCTCCAAGGACCGCGTGCGGCCGGGCGAGATCACCAGCTACGAGCAGTTGGCTGATCCCAAATGGAAGGGTCGCATCTGCACCCGCTCCGGCAAGCACCCCTACAATGTCGCGCTGTTCGCGGCCATGATCGGTCATCATGGCGAAGCCAAGGCGGAGCAGTGGCTCGCCAACGTCAAGCAGAACCTGGCCCGCAAACCGCAGGGCAATGACCGGGCGCAGGTCAAGGCGATCAAGGAAGGCGAATGCGACATCGCCGTCGGCAACAATTACTACTACGGCAAGATGCTCGACAACGAAGAGCAGAAGCCCTGGGCCGACTCGGTTTCGCTGGTGTTCCCGACCATTGCCGATGGCGGCACCCATGTGAACGTCTCCGGTATGGCGATGGCTAGGAACGCGCCGAACCCGGAGAATGCCCTCCAGCTGATGCGGTACCTGACCGGTGAGACTGCGCAGGAAATGTATGCGGAACTGAACTACGAATATCCCTCCAATCCGGTCGTGCCGTGGTCCGAAAAGGTCAAGTCCTGGGGCACCTTCACACCAGACGATCTCTCCTTGGCCGCGATCGCCGAGTTGCGGGATGAGGCGACCAAGATGGCCGACCGCGTCGACTATGACGGCTAGGATCTGATGGGCCTGCAAACCGGCGCCCTGGTGGCCGACGGACGGGGCGGAACCCTGCCCGGGTCCGTCCCGCCGCCTCCCGGGCTCGATCACAGAAAACACATCAAGGCGGTGTCCGGAGACGGGCGCCGCTTTTGGCACGTTCTGGCGCTGGTGGTGGTGTCGCTTGTCCTACTGCCGGTCGCGACCATCATCTGGCGCGCGCTGTTCCCGACCGAGAATATCTGGCCTCACCTCGCCTCCACCGTCCTGCCGGGCTACGTCTCGAACACGGTGATCTTGATGGTCGGGGTCGGTCTGGGAACCTTCGTGATCGGCACGGGCACCGCGTGGCTGGTGGCCATGTGCCGGTTCCCGGGTCGCGGCGTTTTGGCCTGGGCCCTGATGCTTCCCCTTGCGATGCCGGGATACGTGATCGCCTATGTCTACACCGATCTCCTGGAATTCTCCGGGCCTGTCCAAGGTCTGCTTCGGGATCTGACTGGCTTCGAGACCAAGCGGGACTACTGGTTCCCGGAAATCCGCTCCCTCGGCGGCGCGATCGCCATGCTGACGCTGGTGCTCTACCCCTATGTCTATGCCCTGGCACGCGCCACCTTTCTGGAGCAATCGGTCTGCGTGATCGAGGTCAGTCGGACGCTGGGGCGGGGCACTTGGAGCGCCTTTCGGAACGTCGCGTTGCCGCTGGCCCGCCCGGCAATCGTGGTCGGCGTCACTCTGGCGATGATGGAATGCCTGAACGATTTCGGGACCATTGATTTTTTCGCCGTGCGCACCCTGACCGCCGGAATCTTCGATGTCTGGTATGGTATGGGGAATCCAGGGGGAGCCGCGCAGATCGCTCTTGTGATGCTGGGCTTCGTGGTCCTGCTGATCTGGGCGGAGCGCCGGTCGCGGCAGCGACAGAGATTTCATCACACCAGCTCCAAGATGCGGCCGATCGACGGGATACCGCTGCACGGTTTGAAGGCTGGTGCTGCCACCTGTCTCTGCGTACTGCCGGTGATCCTTGGGTTCGTGATCCCAGCTGCCGTCCTGACCGACTACGCTTTCACAAGCCCGGTCGCAGTCTGGTCCACTGATTTTCTGGGCTTCGCGATGAACAGTCTGATGTTGGCCACCATCGCCGCCCTGGTCGCAGTCGGGATCGCCACCTTGCTCGCCTATGCCGCACGGCAACGGGCCGGAACGCTGTTGCTGGCTCTGGTGCGTCTGTCCGGACTGGGTTACGCGATCCCGGGGGCGGTGGTCGCGATCGGCGTCCTGATCCCATTCGCGGCGTTCGACAACACCCTCGACGCCCTCTTGCGGGAAACACTCGGCGTTTCGACCGGCCTGCTGCTGAGCGGAACGATCACCGCCCTGATCTTCGCCTACACGGTGCGCTTTCTGGCAATATCCCTGGGCGCCGTCGAGGCCGGGTTCGCTCGGGTGACGCCTGGGATGGAACATGCCGCCCGGACGCTCGGTCATTCGCCGGGCGCCACATTGCGCCGGGTGCACCTGCCGATGATCCGAGGCAGTCTGCTGACCGGCGGGTTGCTGGTCTTCGTCGACACCATGAAGGAGTTGCCGGCGACCCTGGTACTCCGCCCCTTCAACTTCGATACCTTGGCGACATTCGTCTACCAATACGCCTCCGACGAGGCCTTGGAGGCCTGCGCACCGGCAGCATTGGCAATTGTGATCACCGGGCTGATCCCGGTGCTGCTGCTGGCCCGGTCGATCGGCGATGCCCGGGTGACAAAACCCCGGCCCTAGCGTTCAGAGGATGCCTTAGGTGAGCGCACGCTCCCGCCTGCCGATGCAGCCGCTACTTCGCTTTCATCACCTCGGCGGCCAACGCCCGGATTTCCACGGCGGCGGTCCCGCGCTTCTGGTGTTCGGTGACCCCTTTGCCCTCGGCCATCGACGCGGCAAGCGCCACCCGATTGCCGATCCGGGTCTTGGCGAGGCTGGCCGACATCTCGGCAATCCTCGACAGCATCGCTTCGGTCAGGTTGGTCCGCGGCGGCACCCGGTTGAGCACAAGCAAGGCTGGTGTCTTCTCAGCGGCGGCGAGCTTCAGGGTCGGCAAGGTCGCCCACACGTCCATTGGCGAAGGCTGCACCGGAATCAGGACCAGATCGGCCGCGCGCACCGCTATCTTCGCCTCGGTTTCCGCATGTGGCGGGCTGTCGATGACCACAACGTCATGGTCCCGCGCCAAACGCTCCACCTCACCGGCGGTCCGCCAACCGCCGAGCCGATGCACCGTAACGCCACCCTTGCCACGACCGTTCCTGGGTACCGGAATGCCGAGTTCATCCCGCATCTCCCACCAGGTCGACAGCGAAGCCTGCGGATCGATGTCCACAACCGCCACCGACTTGCCGCTTTCAGCCCAGGCAATTGCGAGATGCGCAGCCAACGTGGTCTTTCCGGCCCCGCCCTTCTGCTGCGCAATGGTGACAATCCGCGCAGTCATCGATATCTCCCCAGGAAGTGTCGAAGTGGCATCATACCAACTCCCCGCTTATGTTGCACTGCAAAAACATACCGCCCCCAGAGAAGGCTTGACCGCGCGCCGGGTTTCCCGCACCTGACCGTGCATGGCAGCCATCCACCCGATTTCCGATTCAGCCGCCCGCCACCATGCCGCCGCCCTGCTGCGGTCCGGTGAACTGGTCGCTTTTCCGACCGAGACAGTATACGGGTTGGGCGCAGACGCGACCGACGAGTCCGCCGTCGCGCGGATCTTCGAGGTCAAGGAACGCCCCCGATTCAACCCATTGATCAGCCACGTGCCATCTATCGAGGCGGCCTTTGCCCTTGGCCAAGCCGACGCGCGGGCCGAGACCATCGCCGAGGTCTTTTGGCCAGGTCCGCTGACCTTGGTGCTGAAGCGCAACGCCACGTGTCCAATCGCATGGTTGACGAGCGCGGGACTCGACAGCATCGCCCTAAGGGTCCCGGGGGCTGCCTTGGCGCGGGACCTGCTGATCGAGGTTGGCCGTCCGATCGCCGCCCCCAGTGCCAACCGGTCCGGACGGATCAGCCCGACGACCGCCGATCATGTTGCGCTCGAACTCGGAGACCGCATCCCAATGATCCTGGACGGTGGGCCCTGCGATGTGGGGCTCGAAAGCACGGTGCTCGACTTGTCCGGCACGACCGCGCGCCTGCTGCGGCCCGGCGGGATCAGCCGGTCGGAAATCGAAGCACTGATCGGCCCGGTTGCGCTGGCGCAGGCCGGCGAGACCATCTCCGGCCCGGGAATGCTGGCCAGCCATTATGCGCCTGATGCTCCTCTACGCCTGAACGCAACCGCCTGTCAGCCGGGCGAGGCATTCCTGGATTTCGGCGCCACACTCTCCGGTACGGCCGCACAAGATCTCAGCCCCTCAGGCAACCTGATGGAGGCCGCGGCCAACCTTTTCGCCTTGCTGCGCGCGCTTGATCGCCCTGCTGTGAGACGGATTGCGGTCGCCCCGATCCATCTGAACGGTGATCCAGAATCCGGTCTTGCCGCCGCCATCAACGACCGGCTGAGGCGGGCGGCCGCCCCCCGCGGCTAGCTGGTCGGTCGGAACCGGCATTTTTCTTTTTCCATCGCCGCCGGGAGACGAACGGCGATCGGCCGGGCTATGCTTTGCATGCTCATCCTTCCGGAGGGATCCGACATGCTCACCCGCCCGATCACCGATTCCGAGATCCGCAGCTACCAGGAAGACGGCATCGTCTGTCTGCGCGGGCTGTTCGACCCGAAGGCCGTCGAGACCATGCGAAACGCCGCCGAGGAGTGCATGGCGGCCGATCCAACCGATCTGACCATGGAGATCGCGCGGATGCAGGAGCAGGAAGGACGATTCTTTTTCGACACGTTCCTGTGGCTGCGGAACCAGAAATGCCACGATTTCGTCCACCACTCGATCGCCGCCGAGATCGCGGGGCGGGTGATGGGAGCCTCCAAGGTCAATATCTTCTTCGACCAATGGCTCATCAAGGAGCCCGGCACGCAGATCGAGACGCCCTGGCACCACGACATGCCCTATTGGCCGGTCCTGGGAGATCATGTCTGCACCCTCTGGCTGGCGCTCGACCCGGTGACAGCCGAGTCCG
This sequence comes from Alphaproteobacteria bacterium, assembly GCA_024742605.1. Taxonomy (GTDB): domain Bacteria; phylum Pseudomonadota; class Alphaproteobacteria; order Thalassobaculales; family Thalassobaculaceae; genus JANSYC01. The sequence goes on from JANSYC010000014.1 coordinate 63,352, forward strand.
GCGCGGTGGAATACATCAAGGGCTCTCATCGGTGGGGACAGCGGCTGAAACCGCAAAGCTTCAGCGGCCAGACCAAATTCGATGAGGACCTTCCCCAGGTTCCGGATATCGAGGCGGAACGGGACCGACACGAGATGATCCAACACACTCTGGAACCGGGAGACTGCACGGTGCACCACGGGCTGCTGGTCCACCATGCCCCCGGCAACAGCGCGACCGATCGACGACGGCGCGCCTATGTCACCCGCTGGACGGGCGACGACGCCAAATTTCACCCCCATGACGGCGTCCAGCATATGCCGCCCCTCCCCGACATCCGGGCCGGCGGGCCCCTCGACAGCGATCTGTGGCCCGTGATCTGGCGGGTATGAGGAGGCAGGAATGCGCGCACTCACCATCGCCGCCGCTCAACTCGGCCCGATCGACCGGGTGCACGGTCGTGCCGACGTCGTCGAGCGGCTGATCGGTCTGATGCGCACCGCCAAGGCGCGCGGTGCGGATCTGATCGTGTATCCGGAACTGGCGCTCACAACCTTTTTTCCGCGCTGGTATATCGAGGATCCAGCCGAACTGGATAGTTACTACGAGCGGGAGATGCCGGGACCGGAGACGGCCCCACTTTTCGCCGAAGCCAAACGGCTGAGCATCGGCTTCCACCTGGGCTATGCGGAAAAGACAGCCGACGGACACCGGTTCAACACCGCCATTCTGGTCGAGAAAACCGGCGCCATCGTCGGAAAATACCGCAAGATCCACTTGCCCGGACATGCCGAGAACGAACCTTGGCGCGCGTTCCAGCATCTGGAAAAACGCTATTTCGAGCCGGGCAATCTGGGATTCCGGGTGTTCGACGCTTTCGGCGGTCGGGTCGGGATCGCGATCTGCAACGACCGGCGGTGGCCCGAGACCTATCGGGTGATGGGCCTGCAGGGCTCGGAGGTGATCCTGATCGGCTTCAACACCCCGGTCCACAACCCGCCGTTCCCGGAGCACGACCGTCTGTCCTGGCATCACAATTCCATTGTGATGCAGGCCGGAGCCTATCAGAACGCAAGCTTCGTGGTCGGTGTGGCCAAGGCAGGGATCGAAGAAGGCGTCCATCATATGGGGGGCAGCCAGATCATCGCACCCTCCGGCGAGACCATCGCCCTCGCCACCACCGAAGCGGACGAACTCCTGATGTCCACCGTGGATCTCGACCAGTGTCGCTCGTACCGTGAGAGCGTCTTCGCCTTTGAGCGCCACCGGGAACCGGACAGCTACGCCCTCATCACCGGGACCAAAGGCCCGGTCGACCCAGCGCGCGCAATCGAGATCGACCCGGCCCTAGATTTGGAGCCTTCTTAGGGTGCACCGGTCCGGATTTGGGCGGCCGAGGTAGCATCTATCGGGGCGTTCGGCAGATCCGCGAGTGGGAAAACCGAAGTGAAACCGCTGAAGACCGACCTCGCCGGTCCGGCTACATCATGCCCCTTACCTTGAATTTCGCCCACTGGTCCGGGTAGGGCTCGAATTCCGCAAAGAACACGAAAGCGTATTCCGTCTTCGAGATCCGGTAGGGGGTGATCAGACGACGGACCTTTCTGATGTAGTCCAAAGCCCCGATGTATGGCCCTTCACTGTAGACCGCTGTCTGGAATTTGGCGGCGTACCAAAACTCTCGCGCCATCACCCTGCGGTTCTTGAGCGGGAGTTCGGACATGAACCTCTTGTTTCCAGCAAAGCCGTTGTGAGCCTCAATGTTCGATCCGATCAACTCTACGTAGAACCGTCGGGGAGTCCCGCAAAGCTTGGTCAGGCAGATGTTGGGCCAAAGTGCCCCGGGCATGTCGAGAATATCAAAGCTGCTGTAGTCGGGGAGGACACCCGCCTGTCCTCCGTGCCCGATCCACGTTTCCAACAACGACGTCCACCGACCTGGAGGACACTCGTCCAGGCTATGGATGGGCCGGCGAACCCTCGTATCAAACAGGGACCGGGCACCAGTTTGTTCCACCGCAGCCTCCCGCCACCGCCTCGATCAGCGACTTTTCCGGCTCAGACTCCACCCTAGGCTCCGTGAGATGATGGACCGTCGGCGCGGCCGGAGCAACGCAAACAATTGGGAGGCGCACTGGAGTTTGAATCAACTCCCCGTCCCAATTTCCCGTGAATCTCAATGCTTTATGATTTAAAAACTGGCGGAGAGAGAGGGATTCGAACCCTCGGAACGCTTACACGCTCAACGGTTTTCGAGACCGTCCCATTCAACCACTCTGGCACCTCTCCGCACTCCCGTGGTCGGGGAGCGGCGAACCTAGTCAAACCGAACCGGTTATGCAAGAGCGCTCGAAGCGGTCCCATGCCGGCTGTCCGTCTTCAGCGGCGCCCGAAAGTGCTGCAGCCCCAGGACCGCGCGGACCGGGAGTCGGAGCGATCGGCTACTCGGTCTTTGACGGCCCCTCCGATCCGGAGGGCGCGGGGGGTTCCGTAGTCGATTCGGGCAAGGCGTTGGGGTCCCGGGCCTCGGGCTCACCGGGCTTTTCTGAACTCACCCCGGATATCTTCTCGCGGAGATCCTCGATCCGCTCGGAAAAGGGTGAGTCGTCCGGATCAACCGCTTCTGCCGCGATGTATTTCTCAAGCGCCGCCTCCAGATCGCCGGCACCTACGAGGCTCTGTGCCCATTCCGCCAGGAACGCAGGCCCCTCCGCACCGAGCGCTGCTGCTGTATTGAATCGCTCGATCGCCAACTCGAAATTCTTGGTTTCGGCCAGACCGTTGCCGAGGTCCCGGAATCGGCCAGCGATCCCGCTGTCCAGACTCAGCGCACGCTGATAGGTCTCCGCTGCAAGCTCGGTCTTCTCAAGCTTCAAATAGGCGTCGCCCAGGAAGGCGGTCGCCAGGGCGCTGCCCCCGTCGATCCTGTTCACCTCGGACAGATCGCTGAAGGCACTCCCGTAATCATCGGAATTCAGATACGCGACGGCCCGGACGATCAGGCCGAGCCGCTTGCTCCGATCCGAGCAGGCGTAGCTATTGGAGTCCTCGCACTCGACCAGGAGGTCGGAGATTTTCTCGATCGTGAGCTCGTAGTTTCCCGCCCGTGAGTCCAGAATCAGATCGTAACCGGTCGCCTGAAAAGGCGAGATGAAGGAAATCGCAGTATGGGCGATGTGCTTCAGCAGCGGCTCCACCTCTTCGATCTTGGCCTGGCCGGACACGACCGTTTCACCCCGGATCACATGCGGACCTCGGACCAGCCAGAACGCCATTTTGTCGCGCTGTACGATCTCGATCTCGATCCTGGGCGGAGCGAGTCCGATGGCGGCCTGGCTGGCCCGGACCACATCGCGGAGACCGAAATAACTGGCGATCTCACCGACCGGCGTGACGCGGCCATCGATAATAATGTCGACCGTCGACTGGGCCGCGGTTTCCCGCTGAATGCTGGTGACGGCGTCGGTGACCTGGTTGACGAAGATCGCCGGCGTGTACCCCTGGTCCTGCAGGTAAGGGGGGATGGACTGGGCCTCAAGTTCCCAGGTTCCCAATACCGCGACCGTACTAATCGCCAGCATCGTC
>JANSYC010000106.1 GCA_024742605.1 Alphaproteobacteria bacterium
AGGACGTCTTCGCCGAGATGTTCGAGACCGGCAAGGACGCGGCTTCGATCGTCGAGGAGAAGGGGCTGAAACAGGTCTCCGACAGCGGCGCCATCGAGGCGCTGGTCGACGCGGTCATGGCCGAGAACCAGGACAAGGTCGAGCAGTACCGGTCCGGCAAGGACAAGCTGTTCGGCTTCTTCGTCGGCCAGACCATGAAGAAATCCCAGGGACAGGCCAATCCGGGCATGGTCAACGAAGTGCTGAAGGCCAAGCTGGGGTAGGAACGCCGTTAGCGGGGCGCTCTGACGAATGCCGTGACGTCCTCAAGCGTCGGAGCGAGCCAGCGCAGCGGCTCGGCGAAAGCGCCGACCATCGGGGCGTGGCCGACCTTGGGGTATTCGATCAGCGTAACCTCTCCCCCCAACTCGCGGAGGCGGGCGGCGAGATTTCTGCTGTTCCTAAACAGGACGGTGGTATCGCTCAACCCGTGGATCAGGAGCACCGGCGGGGCATCGGCGCGCGCATAGGTGATCGGCTGGCTGGCTGAGACCGGATCGGCGGGCGCGAAGATCCTCTTCAGCCAATCGCCCTTGATCGGTGCGAAATCATACGGGCCGGAAAGGCCGACTGTTCCGGCGATTGCGGCGTTCGCATCCACCCCCACATCCGCCAGATAGGCGGTGTCCAGGGTCAGCATCAGGGCGGTGTGCGCGCCGGCGGAGTGGCCCGCCAGCACGGTCCTCCGGCCGGCGGTTCGGGGGCTCCGCTCCAGATCGAGCAGATAGGCGGCCGCCAGGGCGCCGTCCTCGACAAAGGTCGGGAAGCGGACCTCGGGATAGAACCGGTAATCCGGGATCGCTACGACGAAGCCCTTTGCGGCCAGGGCCTGCCCCACGAACAGGTAATCCGCCCGGCTGCCGGACCGCCAACCGCCGCCGTAATAGAACACCACCAGCGGGGACTCGGCGGTCACGTCGTCCGGGATATACAGATCCAGTCGTTGCCGGGCGTGGTCGCCATAGGCTAGCCCCGTGACCGTCTGATATCCGATCTTCGGTGCCGCGGAATTCAGCGCAGCAATCGGCGAGCATCCGGGCATGATGGCCAGAACCGCGAGGGCGAGGGGAAAAAGACGCATGTGAACCTTTAATGGTATCGGATTAAGAAAGCCAAAACGGACCCTTTGACTGCTTCCTACGAACGGGATGTCGAGGCCGATCACTTTCGGTCTTGGCTTTCGCGCAAGGCCGCTTCCGTGCCATACGGGGCGTCATGACAGACAGCACGCCCGAGCCGAAGCCGGAGAAGACCCGCATCCCGATCGCGGATAGCCGCTCCGTGCCGCTGATCAAGCGGCTGTGGTCGAGCTTCATCCGCCCCCATGCGGGGTGGCTGGCGGTCGCGTCGGTGGCGATGGCGCTGGTGGCCGGGACGACGGCATTGACCGCCTACCTGATGGATCCTGTGGTGAACGAGGTGTTCGTCAACAAGAACGCCGGTCTGCTCTGGGCGGTCGGCGGGGCGGTGCTGGCGACCTTCGTCGTCAAGTCGGTCGCGGCCTATTTCCAGGACACCTTGCTGGCGGTGGTCGGCCAGCGGGTGGTGGCCGACGTGCAGTCGAAGCTCTTCGCCCATCTTCTGGATCAGGACGTGGCCCTGTTCCAGAGCCGGACGACGGGAACCCTGATCTCGCATTTCACCTTCGATGTGCAGGCCCTGCGTCAGGCGGTGTCGAACGCCATCGTCAGCCTGGGGCGCGACGGGCTGTCGGTGATCCTGCTGGTCGGCGTGATGGTCTATCAGGACTGGCTGCTGTCGGTGATCACGCTGGTGGTCGCACCGCTGACGGCGGTGCCGATCGAACGGCTGGGACGCCGAATGCGCAAGGTCTCCGGCGAGGCGCAGGTGCGGATGGGCGATCTGACCACCCATCTGGGCCAATCCTTCCAGGGCATCCGGATGATCAAGGCCTACGGGATGGAAGCGCCGGAGAAGAGGAGCGTCGGGGCGATCATCCTGGATATCGCCAATCTCTCAATCCGTCAGGGCCGGGTGCGGGCGGCAGTGCAGCCGATCGTCGACGTCTTCGGCGGCGTCGCGGTGGCGGCGGTGATCGTCTACGGTGGCCTGCGGGTGATCGAGGGCGTGACCACCCCGGGCGCGTTCTTCTCGTTCATCGCGGCCGTTCTGATGGCCTATCAGCCGTTGCGGGCCCTCGGAAAGGTCAACACCCAGATCCAGGAAGGCCTTGCGGCGGCGGAACGGATCTTCGCGCTGCTGGACCGGGAGCCGGAAATCCGGGACGCGCCGGACGCGACGGTGCTGGCACGGGAGTCCGCCGAGATCCGCCTGACCGGAGTCCTGTTCCGCTATCCCGACGGGACCGAGGCCCTGTCCGGCCTCGATCTGGTGGCGCCCGCCGGCAAGGTGACCGCCCTGGTTGGGCCTTCGGGCGCCGGCAAGTCGACGGTGCTTCAACTGATTCCGCGCTTCCACGATGTGGCGGCCGGGGCGGTGACGGTCGGCGGCACCGACATCCGTTCCCTGACCCTGGCCAGCCTGCGCGGTGCGATCGCGGTGGTCAGCCAGGAGGTGGTCCTGTTCGATGCCAGCGTGGCCGACAACATCAGGTTTGGACGGCCGGACGCCAGCGATGCCCAGGTCAAGGCGGCTGCCGAGGCGGCGGCGGCCGACGGGTTCATCGGCGAAATGCCCGCCGGATATGAGACCCGTGTCGGCGAGCACGGTCTGAAACTCTCGGGGGGCCAGCGGCAACGCATTGCGATCGCACGGGCGATCCTGAAGGATGCTCCCATTCTGCTGTTGGACGAGGCGACCAGCGCGCTGGATACCGAGAGTGAGCGGCAGATTCAGACCGCCCTGGCCCGGCTGATGACCGGACGCACGACCCTGGTGATCGCGCACCGGCTTTCGACCATCTCGAACGCGGACGTGATCCACGCCATGGCAGGCGGAAGGGTCGTCGAAAGCGGCGGCCATGACGAACTGATCGCCAAGGGCGGGGTCTACGCCCGGCTCAACGCCTTGCAGTTCCGGGAGCAGGATCGACCCGATCCTGTTGCGGTCTAGGCCGCGCGCACCTGATTGCGGCCACCGTTCTTGGCCGCGTACAGCTGCGCGTCGGCGCGAACCAGACCGGCCTCAATGCTTTCACTGTCATGGAGTTCCACCGCCCCCAGGCTGACCGTCCAGCGGATCGTATCGCTTGAGGAACCGGATGGCGCACCGATCGCGTCGGACTTGATCCGCGATCGCAGCCGTTCGGCCATCATGCGGGCGCCGTCGAGGTCGGTATGGGGCAGCAGCACAACGAACTCCTCACCGCCAATGCGGGCCGCGAGATCCGCGTCGCGCCCGATCTCTTCGGCAAGCGCGGCGGTGCGCACGATCACCTCGTCTCCGGTCGCGTGACCGTAGGTGTCGTTGACGGCCTTGAAGTGATCGATATCGAACATCACCATCGAGATCGGGAAGGGGGTGCGGCGCCGCTCCCGCTGGCTGCGGTTGGCGAATTCCATGAAGGTGCGGCGGTTCAACAGGCCGGTCATCGCATCGCGGGTGGCGAGCTCGTAGAGCTGACCCGCATAGCGCCGGACCCGGCCGACCAGAGGGCGGAAGATGAACACCGCTTCCAGGGTCAGCACGATGATCACGGCGGCGACCGACAGGGATTGGACATCCTGCAACTGGCCGACATTTGCGCTCACCTGATCCTCATAGGCCTGCACCGCGGCGTCGAGACTCTCCAGCAGATCGGCGGCGGCCATCGGGCGCATGTCCTCGACCAGTGTCTCGTCGACCCCAAGGATCAGAGCGCTGCGCGCGAGTTCGATATAGTGCCGCACCTTGACGTCCAGATCGTGCGGCTGTTCGAAATAGTAGCTTCGGAGATCCTCCGAGACGCCAGGCGGCAGACCGGCCGCCAGATCCCCATAGATCAGCGAGCGATGGTTCGTCTCGAACCGGTCGATGGCGGCCTCCAGAGCGTCCGGATCGCCGGTGCCGTGGCCCAGTTCCTCGGTCAGCCAGTAGATTCGCTGCGACAGCATGCGCTGGGCCCCGGCGACATTGACCACTTTTCCGGCGTGCTGAAGCTCTGTCACGGCTTGATTCAGCAGCACGTGAATACCGATGGTGAGACCGGCCAAAAGGCCAAGCGCCAAGACGTATCCGGCCGTGATCACCACGGTCATACGTTTCAGGCTGTCTTCGCCGCTCATGAACGGATCTCCTTCGGGAAGTAGGGCATAGGGCCGTTTCACGGCGTCTTCTTCCTCTTGCTACGCATATCAGTGTGTTCTGTATTGGCCCGAAGATCATAACAAAGGGTTACGTCTCGGGCGGACCTTACCCGAGCCGGTCCGCGATCGCCGATTTCGGCCAGCGGCGGTGGACCCAGAGCCACTGCTCCGGCCGCTCCCGGATCCAGCTCTCGAGCCTGTCGTTGACCGTCTGGACCAGCGCGCGCTGATCGGCGTCGGACTCGCCGGTGAGGGGGATTTCCATCGGCGTGCCAAGGGTGACCCGAAACCTGGAGCCGGCGAGACGCTCGATCCGCGCCATGATCAGCGGCGATCCGGCCCGCGCGGCCAGCGGGGCGAAGGCCGAGGCCGTCATGGCGGGCATTCCGAAGAACTCGGCTTCGATGCCGTCGTTCATCTTCTGGTCGATCAGCATGCCGACGATGCGCTTCTGCTTGAGCGACCGGATGATGTCCCGCGCGCCCTCCTTGCCCTTTGCGATCAGGCGGCTGTCGGGATGCGGCTTGCGCTTGTCATAGAGTCGCCGGATCAGCGGATTGTTCGGCGCGCGGTAGACCAGATCCACCGGGATGTCGTAGCGGGCGCCGACCACCGCCATCAGCTCCCAGTTGGCCATGTGCCCGGACAGAAAGATCACCGGTCCGCCCTCGGCCCGGATCCGCTCGATGATCTCGACGCCGACCACTTCGATTTCCGCGCCGACCTGGTCCTGAAGCTTGGACAGATGGGGAAACTCGCCGGCGGTGCGGCCCAGATTGCGCCACATCCCGTCGCGCACGCTGTCGATCCAGGCTTGATCCCTGTCCGGAAAGGCGGCCCGCAGGTTCTCGCCCGCGATCCGATGCAGCGACAGCAACGGGCCGAGCCGAGCCAACACCATTTCACCCAGCGCGGCGGCCATCGGAAGCGGCAGGATCCTCAACAGCCCGTAGGCGAACAGGGCCCCACCAGCCTCGATACCGAACATCAGACTTTGCACAGGTCGCATCATGCCCCGGTATCGACCGACGGCGCCGCGCTGTCCAGTGCCGAAGCCGATCCGCTCCGGTCAGCTCGTGGGAGCGGGGCGGAGACGGGCCATCGGTGCCTCGTTGATCGGCCAGTGGATCACGGCCGCCATGACCCCCAGCACCACCCCGGCCCACCAGACCGCGTCATAGGTGCCCGTGGTGTCGTAGAGGTAGCCGCCCAGGTAGACGCCCAGGAAACTGCCGAGCTGGTGGCTGAAGAACACGACCCCGAACAGGGTCGCCATGTATCGCACCCCGAAGACCTGCGCCACGATTCCCGTGGTCAGGGGCACGGTCGAGAGCCACAGGAAGCCCATGGCGGCAGCGAAGGCGTAGATGGTGAACTCGGTCTTCGGCGCCATCAGAAGTCCGGTGATGCAGACCGCCCGCAGCAGATAGATCACGCTCAGGGTCGACTTCTTGCTGAACCGCTGTCCGATCACACCGGACAGGAACGACCCCATGATGTTGCAGAGGCCGACCAGGGAGAGGGCGACCGCGCCGACCAGCGGGTCGAGGCCCACATCCCGGACATAGGACGGAAAGTGAACGGTGATGAACGCCACGTGGAAGCCACAGACGAAAAAGCCGATCGTCAGCAGGATGTAGCCGCGATGCCTGATCGCCTCCGACAGGGCCTGGCTGACCGACTGATCGACCGTGCTCTCGTTTTTCCCGCCGTCCGATTTCGGCAGCACCATCGCCAGCGGAATGATCACCAGCGCCAGCGCCGACAGGATGAACAGGGAATCGTGCCAGCCGTATTGTGCGATGAACTGCTGGCTGACCGGCGAGAACACCACCTGACCGAAGGATCCGGCGGCGGTGCCAAGGCCCAGGGCCATGGTCCGACGCGCCGGCCCGACCGCCTTCGCCATGGCGGCGAGCGCCAGCGAGAACGCGGTGAAGGCGACACCGGTGCCGGTCAGAACCCCGGCGGTCAGGTGCAGCATGCCGCTGCTGGTGCTCTCGGCCATGCCGTAGACCCCGACCGCGTAGACCACGGCGCCCAGGCCCAGGACCCGGGACGGTCCGAACTTGTCCGCCAGGATGCCGGCGATCGGCACACCGATGCCCCACAGCAGGTTCTGGATGGCGAGGGCAAGCGAGAAGGTTTCCCGGCTCCAGCCCTTGGCGCTGAGCATCGGGTCCATGAAAAGGCCGAAGACCGACCGGATGCCGAAGCCGATCATCGCGATCAGGCAGCCGGCCAGGACCACCAGCAGCGGCGTGCGCCAATTGACCCCGGGGCCGGGGGAGGTGGGTGTCTCGGCGGTCATGGGACGGTCCTTTCGGGGCGGCGGACTTGAACGTGCAGGTACACTCGTGTATATGCACCTGTATGTCAACGCACGGGACCCGATCCGATTTTGAACCGGTGATTGAACGCTGTACCGCCGCCGCGCTGCGTCGGATGGCACGGCTGGCGACAGCTGTTTACGACGACGCCCTGCGGCCGCTCGGCTTGAAACTCACCCAGTACTCCCTGCTGATCAACATCCGGGACTCGGACGCGGCCTCCGTCACCGAACTGTCGGATCGGATGATGATGGATCGCACGACACTCACCCGGAATCTGGCGCCATTGCGCAAGGCCGGATGGGTCCAAGTCGGAGACAACGACCGGCGGACGCGACGCATCATGCTGACGGAGGCCGGGCGTATGGTTCTGCGCCAGACCGTTCCGGTCTGGCGGGCCGCCGAAAAGCAGGTGCGGGACCGGATCGGCACGGAGGAGTCCTTGGAACTGCGCGAGCGCCTGGATCGGGCGAGCGCCCGTCTGAAGGCTGCTAGCTCTTCGTCCGACGGCCGGAAATGAAACTTACCCCCTCGGGGCCGATGACCTCTTCGTGCTCGATATCGGCCTCCAGCCGGAACTGGTCGCCGGGACCGTAGGTCTTGGCGCCTTCCGCATGGGTCACGGTGAAGCTCCCGCGGGTGACCAGACCACGCGCATCGAAGGGATGGCTGTGCATGTGGTTCACATGACCCGGCTCCCAGTCGCGCTCCGCCACTTGGTATCCCTGTTCGATCAGTTCGGCCCGAAACGCGTCGACGGCGGACTCTGTCATCCTCTGACTCCTTATTCTGCTGGCGGCGGGCGGAAGAGTGTCCGCGTTCTCGACGCGGATCAAGCCGTTCGGATGTGCTGCCCATAGCCATCGGCCCCATGCCTTGCTTTACTTCGGTTTGGCATTTCAGAAGGGGTTTGAGGCATGGCTGGGAAACTGACGGTGACGGCGGGGCCGCTCACGTTTGACGCGCGATTCGAAGAGGCGGCGGCACCGAAGACCGTGGCGGCGTTTCGCAAGGCGATGCCGTTCGAGAGCAAGGTCGTGCACGTCCGCTGGAGTGGCGAAGGGGTCTGGATGCCGCTGGGCGATCTCGATTTCGGGATCGGCTACGAGAACCACACCAGCTACCCCGCACCCGGTCAGATCATCCTCTACCCTGGCGGAATCAGCGAGACCGAGATCCTGCTGGCCTATGGCGGGGTGCATTTCGCCTGCAAGATGGGCCAGCTGGCGGGCAATCACTTCATCACCCTGACCAGCAACCTCGACAATCTGGCGGAGATGGGACGGCTCTGCCTGTGGGACGGCGCGCAGCCCATCCGATTCGTGGAGACGTGAGCTGAACACCGGGCAAAAGCGGGTCCTGCTGTTCAACTCGAACAGCACGGCGGCCTCGACCGAGCGGATGGCGGCCTTCGCCCAGGATATTCTGGGGGCGTCCTGGACCGTTGTTCCGGGCACCAACACCGACGCGCCGCCGATCATCACGGAGTCCGTTGGGCTGGCCCGCGCGACCAAGTCGACCATCGCTCTCTTCGAGGGGGGATACGATCCGCTCGACGGCGTGATCGTGTCCGCCTTCATCGATCCGGGCCTGGAGTGGCTGAAGACCCATCTGAAGGTCCCGGCGGTCGGAATCGCCCAGGCGGCGATGGATGAGGCGGCCGGTCACGGCCGGTTTGTGATCCTGTCGACCACACCGGGACTGGCCGGGGCGATGACCGGGCTGGTCGACCGCTATGGCCATGCGGGGGGCTGCGCCGGGATCATCGGGATCGAGGGAGACCCCTATACGGTGATGAGTGATCCCGCGCGGCTGCTGCAGGAGCTTTCGGTCCTCCTGGACCGGGCGGTCACCGAGCTGTCGGCGGACGCCGTGATCGTCGGCGGCGGCCCTTTGGTCGATGCCGCCCGACAGTTGAGCGCGACCGCGCCGGTCCCGCTGATCGAGCCGGTGCCCGCCGCCGCCCGCTCCATCCGCCGCCTGATCGAGGCACGGGCCCTGTGACCCGGGATTTTCTGGGCTATGGCGGACGGCCGCCGCATCCCCACTGGCCCGATGACGCCCGGCTGGCGGTCTCCATCGTGGTGAATGTGGAGGAGGGTGCCGAGCTTTCGGTCGGGCTGGGCGACGAGCGGAACGAGGCGGTCTACGAGATCGTCGAGGAGGTGACCGGCGCGCCGGACGCGGCCAAGGACACCCATTTCGACTACGGCACCCGCGCCGGGTACTGGCGGGTGGTCGAGCTGCTCGACCGGTACGGCATGGCGGCGCACATGAACTGCTGCGCCCGGGCCCTGACCCTGTCGCCCTGGCTGGCCCGGGATGCGGTCGCACGCGGCCACGAGATCGGCTGTCACTCCTACCGCTGGGAGCGGCATGCCGGAATGCTGCAGGACGCAGAGCGCGCCCTGATCGCTCGTGCGGTCTCGGAAATTCGCGAGGCCGCCGGTGCCCGGCCCGTCGGATGGCACACCCGTTCGGCGCCCAGCCCGAACACGCGGCGGCTCCTGGTCGAGGAAGGCGGATTCCTCTACGACAGCGATCATTACGGCGACGATCTGCCGATGGTCACCGAGGTCGGGGGCGCGCCGCACATCGTCCTGCCCTACGCCTTCGACACCAATGACATGCGGTTCCAGCGCGGCGGCGGTTTTCACTTCGCCGAAGATTTCGCGCGCTATTGCTGTGATGCGATCGACTGGCTGTGGGAGGAGGGTCGGACCGCGCCCAAGATGATGTCCATCGGCCTGCATCTCCGCATCATCGGTCGTCCCGGTCGGATCGCCGGGTTTCAACACGTTCTCGGCCACATCGCGCGGAAGGGCGGGATCTGGGTGGCCCGGCGGGATGAGATCGCCCACCACTGGCGCGCAAGGGTCGGGCTGCCGCCCTGGCAAGCCACATCAGGATAGACGTTTACATGTTTTAGAAAACATAAAACAAATAGATAAAGTATGAGTAGCTGATGGATTAGCTGTCGGTACAGTAGTGTGCGGTCAAAATTATTTGGAACCTCATGGACCTGAAGGCGTTTGACAGTCACGGCACATGACCGTGAGATCAAAACTGGAAGGTGTTCCTGGTGATGAAGAAAATGCTCGCAACGACTGCGCTTGTCGCTCTGATGGCCACGCCGGTCTCCGCCGCATCGCCCTCCGATCGGTCGGAAAACACCGTTTATATGATGACGGTGACGACGGTAGGGGCGGCCGACACCCAGGGCTACCTCGCTTCGAATGTGATGGGGCGGACCGTTTACGCGTCGAACGCCGAAGATGCCGAAGCGGTCGGCGATGTGAATGATATCGTGATCGGGTCTGACGGTTCGCTGCAGGCCGTGATCCTCGGGGTCGGCGGTTTCATCGGCATGGGCGAGAAGCCGGTCGCCATCAGTGCGGAGCAGGTCGAGTTCTACGAAGGCAACTGGGGCGAGATCTACGTGCTGGTTCCTTACACCAGCGCCGAGCTGGAGGGTGCCAAGTCCTACGATGCCGAAGCCTACAAGGCGGAGCAGAATACCGTTCTGCTGACGCCGAAATCGTAAGGTTTCGAAGAACCGGACTGAGCGTTGGAAGGCCTGCGGTTTCGCAGGCCTTCCTTCTGTCTGGCCGCCCTATTTCGAGATCATCCACTGCACCGGCGC
>JANSYC010000158.1 GCA_024742605.1 Alphaproteobacteria bacterium
CTCTATACAAGGCACTCGGCGGGTTCGCGACCAACGGCATCAACCTGACCAAGCTGGAAAGCTATCTGGTCGGCGGGTCCTTCGAGGCGGCACAGTTCTACGTGGACGCGGAAGGCCATCCCGACGAGCATCTCATGAAACTGGCGCTGCAGGAGCTGGAGTTCTTCTGTCCGAAGGGTGCCGTTCGCGTGCTCGGCACCTATCCGGCCCATCCGTTCCGAAGTGAGGCGAACGCACGGTAGGCAGCAGCCGACCTCAACTGCTCGGCTCGGCACCCTCCCGATTCATTCCGACCTTGGAGGCGAGCGATGCCTCCAGAAAAGCGTCAATGTCCCCGTCCAACACGGCGGAGGGATTGCCGCTTTCCACGCCGGTCCGCAGATCCTTGACCATCTGGTAGGGTTGCAGGACATAGGATCGCAACTGATGTCCCCAGCCGATATCCGACTTGGTGGCCTCGGTCGCGGCTGCTTCTTCCTCGCGGCGGCGGATCTCGGCCTCATAGAGGCGGGCCCGCAGCATATCCATTGCGGTGGCGCGGTTTCGGTGCTGAGACCGATCCGCCTGGCACTGCACCACGATACCGCTCGGCATGTGGGTGATCCGGATCGCGGAATCGGTCCGGTTCACGTGCTGACCGCCTGCTCCGGAGGCCCGATAGGTATCGACCTTCAGGTCCTTGTCTTCGATCTCGATCTGAATCGAGTCGTCGATCACCGGAAAAATCCAGACCGATGAAAAGCTCGTGTGCCGCCGAGCCTGACTGTCATAGGGTGAAATCCGGACCAGCCGGTGCACGCCGCTTTCGGTGCGCAGCCATCCATAGGCGTTATGGCCGGTGATCTTCAGGGTGGCCGATTTGATCCCCGCCTCTTCACCCGCGCTTTCCTCCAGCCACTCGGTCTTATAGCCACGCCGTTCCGCCCAGCGGCTGTACATCCGCACCAGCATCTCCGCCCAGTCCTGAGCTTCGGTCCCGCCGGCACCGGCATGCACTTCGAGATAACAGTCAAGCTTGTCGGCCTCTCCGGAGAGCAAGCCTTCGAGTTCCATCTTTTCAGTGATCGCCCGAATCCGGCGCATTTCCGCCAGCGCCTCATCGATCGACGCGTCATCTCCCTCCGCGTCCCCGAGCTCCGCCAGGGTCATGGCATCCTCCAGGCCCTGTTCCAGGCCACGCACTTCATCCAGCTGCTTCTCGAGCTGGGTGCGTTCCTGCATCAGTTTCTGGGCGCGGTCGGGATCATCCCAAAGCGACTGATCCTGCGTCAGGGCGGTCAGTTCGTCGAAACGGACGAGGGCTTGATCCCAGTCAAAGATGCCTCCTCAGCAGTTCAATCGACTGCTTGATTTCGTCGGAGGTCGCGGTGATTTCCGCGCGCATGGCGTACTCCCCAAATGGATAGGCGGCAGTCATACTTGGCCAAAGAGCCGCTCGCAACAGCGACGCTCAGACGTTGATAGAGGACGATGTCAGTAGAGGCCCGACCCGGATGTTGCGACGGGAGCGGACGGGGCCGGCGCAGTGGCCGAATTGGTGACCGCCCGATCGTCCGACGCGGTCGGAACTCCGCCGCCGATCACGGCTTCGAATCCGGTTGGCTCGGTCCCGGGCTTGAAGCCTTCCAGGATCGCGTGGGGAGCACCGGGGGTGCTGCGCAGACCGGTTTCACTGTCGATCCAGACCATGCGAACCCCCGGCGGAATCCGAAAGTCGACCGTCGGCTGATCCGCCAAGGCCTGCTCCATGAAGTGCTTGAAGATCGGTGCCGCCACGCTGGACCCGGTGTCCTTCGGCCCGAGGGTCCGCGGCTGGTCGAAGCCGACAAAGACGCCCACCGCGAGATCGGGAGAGAAACCGACGAACCAGGTGTCAAAATTGTCGTTCGTGGTCCCGGTCTTGCCGGCAAGCGGCTTGCCCAACTCGGCGATCCGCCGCCCGGTGCCCCGCACAACGACACCCCGCAGCATCGAGGTGATCTGATAGGCCGACGCCGGATCTGCGATTTGCTCGCGCGTGTCCGGAATGACCGGCGGCGGTCCTCCGGAATAGCTCGACAGATTGCAGGCCGGGCACGGGCGCACATCGTGGCGATACACCGTCGCCCCGTTCCGGTTCTGAACCCGGTCGATCAGGGTGGTCTCGATTTTCTTCCCACCATTCACCAGCATGCCGTACGCCGCCGTCAGGCGCAGCGGAGTGGTCTCCGCAGCGCCAAGAGAGAACGACAGATGTGGCGGCAGGTTGTCGAAGACGCCGAAGCGTTCGGCATAATCCACCACCGTGTCCATGCCGATCTGATCCGCGAGCCGGACCGTCATGAGATTCCGGGATTTCTCGATCCCGACCCGCATCGGGGTGGGGCCATAGAATTCGTTGGAATAGTTGGTCGGCTTCCATTTCGGCAGGCCCGGCCCCTGATCGTAGACGAAGGGTGCATCCAATATTTTCGTCGCGGGCGTGAACCCGTGGTCCAGCCCGGCAAGATACACGAACGGTTTGAAGGCCGAGCCCGGCTGCCGTTTTGCCTGTGTCGCCCGGTTGAATTCCGAGATCTCCGGATCGTACCCGCCGGACATAGCCAGAACACGGCCAGTGTGCGGATCCAGCGCCACCAGAGCCCCGCTGACATCAGGAATCTGTCGCAACGCGTAAGTGTTCTCGGGCGGCGGCGCGTCCTGCTCTCCCTCGGTCACCCGCTCGACCGGTATCACATCACCTTCGCTCAGCACCTGACCGACGCGGCTCGGCGCCCCGCCGACACGCTGGTCCTCGCGCCATTCCCCGGCCCAGGTCATTTCGGAAAGCGGCAACGTGCCCTGGCTCCCATCGTCAAACCCGATGATCGCCGATTTGTCGTCGACCTGCAGAACCAGCGCTATCCGCCAGGAACCAAGCCCCAGAGGCGCCTGGAAACTGGCCAGCGCATCGCCCCAGCCGGCCACCACCGGCAGAGTTCCCAGTGGCCCGCGCCAGCCATGGCGCCGGTCGTAATACTCCAATCCCCAGCGCATGGACTCGTCGGCCATACGCTGCAGATCAGGATCGATCGTTGTGCGGACAGAGAGACCGCCGCCGTAAAGCCCGTCCTCCCCGTAAATCTGCAGCAGATCGCGCCGCACGTCCTCAATGAAGAATTCCGCGTCCTCGACCTCCGTTTCGGTTCCCCTCTTGGCACCAAGAGGGGCATCGGAGGCCACCCGAGCCTCCGCGTCGGTGATGAAACCGTTCCGGCGCATCTGGTGGATCACCCAGTTCCGCCGCTCGACAGCGTTTCCCGGCTTGCGGAACGGGTGGTAATTGTTCGGCGCCTTCGGCAGAGCGGCCAGGTAGGCGCTGTCAGCAATGGTCAGCTGGTCCAGCGATTTGTCGAAATAGTTGAGCGCCGCCGCCGCCACGCCATAGGAGCCGAGACCGAGATAGATCTCATTGAGGTAAAGCTCGAGGATCCGGTCCTTGTCCAGCACCCGTTCCATCCGGAGCGCCAGGATCGCCTCCTTGGCCTTCCGTTTGTAGGACACCTCATTGGTCAGCAGGAAATTCTTGGCAACCTGCTGGGTGATGGTCGAGGCGCCAACCGGTCGGCGCCCGGTACCGTAGTTCTTTACGTTGATGAAGACTGCAGACGCCAGGCTGAAGAAATCGACACCGGGATGACTGTAGAAATCCTTGTCCTCGGCAGCGAGGA
>JANSYC010000125.1 GCA_024742605.1 Alphaproteobacteria bacterium
AGCGATCCCACGCAGCCGGCATCGCGACGCCAGGGCCTCTAGCCAATTGGCCAGACCGGTCTCAAGGTCCTCCCGCACCGCCGCGATTTCATCTTCGCTCACCCGAAGGAACGGGCTGGACCGCATGTCGTCCTCGCCATCCAATTGCCATGCACTGGAGAGAACAATGGTGCCACGCCCACGAACCGCCAGATCCCCCGCCAGTTCGATGGTATTGTCGTTCAGACCGTCACGTCGGGCGTCTTGAGGATCCGGACAGCTGGCGACAACGATCCGAAGGTCAACGATCGTTCGGTTATTCCAGAACCAAATCGGAACCGGACTGTGCTTGAGGAGGGCGCGTTCAAGCACCCCGAGGTTGAGCCCCACGCCTTCCGGACGAACCACTGCAATCGCTTGGCATGTCGGCACGATCCGGAAAACCGCTCGGTTTCCGGCCTCGGTTGGGTCGATGGAGTTCAGACTGACATGGATCCCGGCGCCCGCCATCCTCTCCAGCAGCGCACGCTCCCGGCTGACATCACGCGCGCCCTCTGGAACGAAAACCCGAATCCTGCCGCGCGGCAAACAAAGCAGACGCGCTGCCGCTACGGTTTCCGCCACGATATCGGTATCACTGAAAACAGCTAGGTCCGCATACATAACCCTGTCCCACATCCGGTCCCTCCGACGACCTGCTGGGGAAATAGCCTTGAACCCTGATCCTTCAAATCGTATTTTATGTTAGAATCGATCGAAAAAACTGATCAGGATGTGCGATGATTAGCTTCCGTCAGCTCCGCGCGCTCGTAGCAGTCGCCGAGGAATTACATTTTCGTCGCGCTGCCGCGCGCATCCATGTGAGCCAACCGGCGCTCAGCGGACAGATCAAAGATCTGGAGGATAGGTTGGGTGTGCAGCTCCTGGAGCGCACACGCAGCCAAGTTCTGCTGACAGCGGTGGGGAAGGACGTTGTAGAGCGTGCCCGGATCATCCTGCGCGACGTTGAGGAGTTGGTTGAGTCCGCCGGACACGCCCAACGTAAGTTTACGGGCACACTACGAATTGGTTCGCTGCCGACCGTTGGTCCGTATCTCCTGCCGCCGATCATTCCCGAGATCCATCGCCGGTACCCGGCGCTGAAGCTTTACGTGCGTGACGGTCTTCAGGATCCACTCCTAGCTGGCCTCAAAGCTGGGCAGTTCGACTCCCTTATCGTTCCGATCCCAGTGAAGGATGCGGATTTTCGGGTCGAACCGCTATTCCAGGAACAGCTTGAGGTGGCCATGGCAGACGACCATCCGCTTGCTGGCAGAGCGTCGCTGGAACGGGGCGATTTCCGCGGCCACGATGTGCTGGTGCTCGAACCCGGACATCGGTTGCGCGAACAGGTCGCTGAAATCTGCGACCAGAGCCAGGCGACCGCTCTCACCGATTATGAAGGAACAAGTCTTGACGCAATCCGGCAGATGGTGGCAGCCGGCATGGGGATCGCCTTCCTGCCAAGCCTGTATGTGCGTTCTGAGGTGCGGCCAGGGACAGGCGTCTCGATACGTCCGATCCGCAAACGGGCGCCCTCCCGAACAGTGGGTATGGTTTGGCGGCGCAATACCGCACGCCAAGACGAGTTGCTGGAGATCGCCGATGTAATCCGGTCGTGGCTGCGCCGCCATGTCGGACCAGAAGTACAGACACTTTCCGGACAGCGTTGACCGAGATTTAATCGCTGTAGAATTTTAGACGGTCTATGCGACGAACCTGCCGGATACGGTCTTGGGGGTTTTCTGTATTGGTTGAGCCAAGAGCGAATCATCGTTCACGTGCTTGCCGCAGGGGAAGGCGATCTGTTCATCCCTTCCGGCCACGCGCGCGATCAGCGTCCACTGTCGACCAACCGTTTTTACAGGAACGGACCAAACCCTGAATGCGGAAATCGCGAAGGGGCACGTCACAATTGATGGCTTGTTGTTGATGTGATGGCCAGCAGGTCCGGGGCATGCCCCGGACCTGCTGGCCTGGCGATCTCCGAAGGCGTTCTGCCGGCCAGGCTCGAGTGCGGTCTGACGGTGTTGTAGTCCTCCTTCCAGTTGCTGAGCACGGCACGGGCGTGGCCAAGCGTGCCAAACCGGGTCTCGTTCAGGCACTCGTCCCTGAGGCGTCCGTTGAAGCTCTCGACGCAGCGATCCTCGCTCCGGTGCAGGATCACCATGCTGGTCAGTTCCGTGCAGTCGTCGCTGACGACGGTCCGTCGATGAGCTTCGCGCCGCGAAATCAGTCTCTCGAGCTCCCGTGCAACACTTTGGCTCGAGAGCGAAGTCTCGGCCACCAGAGCGAGGCACTCGCGGGTGAAGTTGTCGACGATCGCCAGGATTCTGAATCGTCGCCCGTCCGATAGTGCGTCGAACACGAAATCCAGCGACCAGCGCTGGTCCGGGCCGTCTGGAAAGCCGAGAGGCGCACGGGCGCCCAATGCTTCCTCGCGGCCGCCCCGGCGGCGCATCTGCAGCTTCTCCTCACGATACAGTCGCCGGAACTTCTTGTGATTTAGGACGATACCCTCGCGTGCCAGCAACTTCTTCAGGCGCGTGTTCTCGTTCTCAAGGCCCTTCAGCCGCTTGGCATCGGATACCTCAAGGCCACCGTACCTGGCCTTCCACTTGTCAAAAGTCGCATTGCTGATCCCGTAACGGCAGCACACATCCACTGCCTTCTGGCCAGTTTCCTGCTCCCGCAAAATCACGATGATCTGCTCTTCGCTGAACCGACTGCGCTTCATCGGTTCTGTATCCTCCCAGGTGGCGGACTCCACCTAGAAATGGAGGCGTTTGCGGGACCCAGGTCACCGGAGACGGGGTGCAGATCGTCACCCGCCCGGTCGCCGGCCGGCGTCAGGCGCCGGTTTCTAAGGCAGCGAGAGCACAACGTGCTCGGACCCCACACTCGGCAGGACGAGACTTGAAAGCACACCCCGTCAGCGAATTCCGGCCCGCATGAAACTCTGAACAAATTGGCGCTGAAACAACAGAAAGGCGATCAGCAGCGGGCCCGAGGTCATCAGCGTAGCCGCATTTATCAGGGACCAGTCAATACCCTGATCGACCGCCGCGAAGATCGACAGGCCAACGGTCACCGGCCGGGTTTCGACCGAATTCGTGACGATCAACGGCCAGAGGAAATTGTTCCAATGGTGGCTGACCGACACCAGGCCGTATGCCAGATAGGTCGGCTTCGCCAAGGGGACATAGACCCTCCAGAGCACCAAAAGCGGGCCGGCCCCCTCAACCCGTGCGGCCTCGTCCAATTCCTTTGGCACGGTCTTGAAGGTCTGCCGCAGCAGGAAGATCCCGAACCCGGACGCAATGTAGGGCAGCCCGATCGCCACAATCGTGTCGACCAGACCCAGCGCACGCATGGTCTTGTAGTTTTCGACAATCAGAATGTCCGGCATGACCAGCAGCTGAAGCAGGACGAGCGCGAACAGCACAGTACTGCCGGGAAAGGTGAACCGTGCGAAGGCATAAGCCGCCAGGGTGCAGAGAATGAACTGGCCGATCAGGATGAAGGTGACCAGCAGAAAGCTGTTGAGGAAATAGCGGGCAAAGGGGGCGGCCGCCCAGGCATTGGCGAAGTTCTCGAAGGTCAACGGCGCCCACAGGTCGAACCGTGTGGCATAGGCACTGGGATGCACAGCGGTCCAGACCGCATACAGGAGCGGCAGAAACCACAGCAGCGCCAGAGTCCAGGCACCAATGGTGTTCAGCCAGCGGTCGAGGCCGGTTTGGTTCATCGGTAGTGCACCCGTTTGTCCAGAAGGAAAAACTGCCCCACCGCCAACACAGAAAGCAGCACCAGCAGCACGACAGTCAAGGTGGAGGCGTAGGCGGTATCCCAGAACTTGAACGCGATCTCGTAGATGTAGAACAGCAGGAGCGAGCTGGCGTTGTCCGGCCCCCCGTCGGTCATGACGAAGATATGGTCGACCAGCCGGAAGGAGTTGATCACCGCATTGACCGAGACGAACAGCGTCGTCGGCATCAGCAGGGGAAACGTGATGCGCCGAAAGAACGTCCACCGGTCGGCTCCCTCGATCGCGGCCGCCTCACGCAATTGCGGCGGGATCGATTGCAGGGCTGCCAAATAGAAGATCATGAAGAACCCGGCTTCCTTCCAGATCGCGACCACGATGACGGCGCCCAGCGCCAGATCTGGATCGCCCAGCCAATTGACGCTGGGAAATCCGAACGCACCGCTGATCTGGTCGATCAGACCAAAACCGGGCGTGTAGAAAAACATCCAGATATTGGCGACCGCGATCAACGGAAGCACGGTCGGTGCGAAATAGGCCAACCTGACGAACCCGCGGCCCGCGAGTTTCCCATCGACCCAGATCGCCATCAGCAAAGCCAGGGCGACGGATACCGGGATGGTGACCACCGCGTACCAGAAACTGTTGGAGAAAACCTGCCAGAACGTCTCGTCCGCCAGCAGGGTTTCGTAGTTGCCCAAGCCGACGAATTTCGCAGGGCGCTGGCCGCGTGGGGTCGAGAAAAAGCTGCCCCACAGGGTGTTGAGCGCCGGCAGATGCGTGAAGGCGATCAGCAGAACCAAAGCCGGGCTCAGTAACAACCAGCCGTAAATCCATTCCACTCGCCTGGTCATGGCCTGTATCCGCACCGGAGAAGGGAGGAGCCACCGGCCGGCTGAGGCGCCGGCCGGTGGTGGGGAATGTCAGCGGTATTCGGAAAGGACGCGATCGGCCTGGGCCTGCGCTTCCTTCAAAGCCTCCGCCGGTGCTTTCGCACCGGTGATTGAGGCTTCAAGCGCATCGTTCAGGATCGAGGTGACGCGCTGATTCTGGTAGGTCGACAGTTCGGCGACAGCAAATTCAAGCTGATCGCGCGCAACCAGCGCCGGCGGGAAATCGGCAACATAGGCCTTCATCGCCGGCGTCTCCCAAGCGTCCGGACGCGGGGCGACATAGCCCGTCGCAATGGTCCACTTGGCCGCCTGTTCGGGGGCTGTGATCCACCTGATGAAGTCGAACGAGGCGGCTTTCTGCTCGTCGGTCGAGTCCTTGAAGATGTAGAAATTGCCGCCGCCGGTCGGCGCGCCGCGACGCTTGTGCGCCGGCAGCATGGCGACCCCGAAATCGAACGGTGCATTGGTGCGGACGTTGGTCAGGTTGCCGGTGGTGGTCCACATCATCGCGGTCTGGCCCTCGAAGAACGCCTTCGGGGTGGCGCCCCACTCGATGATGCCCGGCTGCATGACCTCATGCTTGGTCGAAAGATCGACCAGATACTGCAAGGCTTCGACAACGGCCGGGTCGTCGAAATTGGTCTTGTTGCCGGCATCGTTCGCCAGGCTCACGTCATTCTGGGTCGTCAGGCCCTGAAACAGCCAGTAGGGGAAACCTGAGCTTGGGATGCGCACACCCCATTGGGTGACATTGCCGTTGCCATCGCGCTTGGTCAGTTTCTTGCCGAACGCGACCTGCTCTTCCCACGTCGCCGGTGGGATGTTCGGGTCCAGACCTGCAGCCGCAAAAGCCTCCTTGTTCCAATACAGGACGG
The DNA here is from genome assembly GCA_024742605.1 of Alphaproteobacteria bacterium. Lineage (GTDB taxonomy): Bacteria > Pseudomonadota > Alphaproteobacteria > Thalassobaculales > Thalassobaculaceae > JANSYC01. Next base: position 5,553 of record JANSYC010000125.1, read on the forward strand.
GGGTCGAACGCTGGAAGGGAATGCCATAGGTCTTGCCGCCGGTCATGCTGTTGTCCATGAACGCCGGGTAGAATGAGGTCATCCACGCCTTGTCCGCGTCGGTCTTGGCCAAACCGTCGAACGGAATGATCGCGTCCTCCTCGATCAGCGTGAACATGTCGACAGAGAGGATCACCGAAAGCTGCGGCGGTGTGCCGCCACGGACCGCCGTGAGGGTCTTGGTGATGGTGTCCTGATAGCTTCCGGCATAGACCGCATCGATCTTCACGTCCGGATTGCTGGCGACATAGGCGTCGGTCAGCTCTTGAATGGTGTCCGCGGCCTTACCGCCAACGGCGACGGGAAAGAAGAACTGCAGGTCAACCGCCTGCGCCGCGCTTCCCATGGACACCGAAAGCGCTGCCGCGCCGACGGTGGTGCTCAATGCTTTGATAAAGTTCATGTCTCTGTACTCCTCATCAAGGATGATCGGACTTGCCTGGAGCCTTGCGCCGCCGCCCTGACGGACAACGGACGCGGCCCTCTTCTGTCACGGTCCGGCGGCGCCGGTTTCCGCGTTTGTCTCGAAGGTTCTGCTGCCGACCTCGACCGGTCGCTCATCGGTCGCGGGGATGCGCGCCCCGCTCAGTTTGTCGAAAAGATGAAGGCTGTCCGGCCCCCAGGTCAGTGACACGCGCTGCCCGGCCGCAACCGGCTGGCGGTTTGCCGCGCGGAGAAGGACCCGTTGATCGGCGATGCGGCAGTCCACCATCTGGTCCGCGCCGAGATACTCGACCTGCTCGACGGTTCCGGTGACCCCACCCGGCCGCCCGATCTCGATATCCTCCGGCCGGATGCCCAGCTGGAACCCGCCATCCCGATCATCGACCACGGACCGCGGCAGCACCGGGGTCGGATCGCCGGAGATCATTCCCCCGGCGGGACCCACGGCGAGCTCAAGGATGTTCATCGGAGGCGTTCCGATGAACCGGGCGACGAAGACACTGGCGGGCCGCTGGTAGAGCGTCCGGGGATCGGCGCATTGCTCGATCTGACCGCTTTTCATGACCACGATCCGATCGGCCATCGCGATCGCCTCGACCTGGTCATGGGTGACGTAGACCATGGTGATGCCGAGCTTCTGCTGCAGCGCCTTGAGCTCGACGCGCATCTCATGGCGCAGTTTGGCGTCCAGATTGGACAACGGCTCATCCATCAGGCAGATCGGCTTCTCGGCGATGATCGCCCGGCCCAGGGCAACCCGCTGCTGTTGGCCGCCGGAAATCTGGCTCGGCCGCCGGTCCAGCAGCCCGTCCAACCCAAGAAGACCAGCCGTGCGCTGCAACCGGGCCGCGCGCTCGGCGGCTGGCACACGGCGCACCTTCAAACCGAACAGGATGTTCTCCGCCACGTTCAGATGCGGAAACAGGGCATAGGACTGGAAGACCATGGAGATACCGCGGGCATTCGGGGAATGACGCGTCACGTCCCGACTGTCGATCAGCACCGCACCGGAGGTCGCCTCCTCGAGGCCAGCGATCATCCTCAACGTCGTCGACTTGCCGCAACCGGACGGGCCGAGCAGGACCGTGAACGCCCCGGCCTCGGCAGTGAACCCGATGCCGTCGACCGCGAC
>JANSYC010000128.1 GCA_024742605.1 Alphaproteobacteria bacterium
AACGGCTATTTCACTGTCATCTTGGCGACCTGCACGTTCAATAGGGCTTCCTTGCTGACGATATCCCGAAGAATCTCCCAGGATCGCTGGCGCACCCGCTCGACCCCCTCATACCCGTTCAATTCAGCAGGTGTCAGGCTGGAGAGGTAGACGATCATCGCGTCCCTAATCCGGGGTTCCTGGGCGGCAACCTCGTTGCGAGCTCCCTCGTCCCTGGTTTCGACGACGAGACTCAACAACAGAAACACAGGATAGGTGCGCTTGGTCTGAAGGTTCAGGACGAATTCGGGCAGGGTATAGGTTACGGATTCGACCGGCGCCGGGGTGTAGGACGGCGGGACGGTCAGATCCTCGACCACCTCCTCTTCCTCGCCGCCGCCGAACAGGCCATCCATGCCCGGGATCAGCCCCATGAAGGCCGCTCCGGCGCCACCGCCGATCAGCAGAATCAACGGCAATAGGATAAAGATCAGAAGCTTCTTCATCTCAGACGGTTCCTCGACAGTCGTGGACGTCAATGTCCTGAAATCAGCACCGAAAGTCACTTCTATCGCGCGCCGTAACCCGCCCCGTTCACGTCGTCGTAAGACGATTGTGGCGCTGCATGTTGAGAATATCTGCGAAACAGATTAATTTTAGATGAGTTGTTGGAATGTGAACAGCCATAGCGGATTCAATGCCGCGCCACAGTGCACGACAGGTTCTCATGGCGAAACCCGCGAACGACTCCTGGAAGAATATGGTGACCCTCCAGCCTCCGATCACGGAGGCCGAGCGGTTGGGCAATGTCGACGGAGTGGCGTCCTCCTTCACCATCGAGCTCGCGGATGAAGACATCCTACTGAAAATCCGGTTGGAAGATGGCCGGACCCAGTCGATCGAGCTGTCTGCCGACATGGCGCTCTATCTCCGGGAATATCTCACAAATGCCCTCGCGACGATCGGCTATGTCGGCGAGGAATAGGTCGGCGAGGAAGCGGGCCGCCGCAGCCTAGGCCTCCTCGACAGCCGCTTTCTCAGCCACCATCTCCTCGACCCGGGCCGCTATTTCATGGCGGGTTTCCGCCGGCAGCGCGTCGAACGACGATTGCGCCAGCATCATGTCGACCACCTGTTCGCTTTCCAGGGCCCGCGCCATGTCCCGATAGGCTTCGGAGCGCTTTCCCACGATGTCCCCGATCGTGGTGGCGAACATCTGCATCGCCTCCCGTTCTGTGACTGACGGCATAGCTCATCCCCCAAGACGCGCCTCGCCACATCATAGACAAATTGAAAAATTTATCCATTCCGAGTGGCGCAAACAACTATCGGCCGACGGCATAACCCTGCATGCCACGCGGGTTGGCTGCCGCTTTCAGCAACCCGCCGTCTTTGCGCGCCGCCGTCAACCGACCTTCGGACCAGTCCTCTCCGACCTGCACGTCGTGCCCACGCGCGGAGAGCTCGGCGATCGTCTCGGCCGAGAACCGTCCCTCGACCACGAGCCGGCCCGGTTTGCGCCCCCGGGGCCAGAACGAGCTCGGGAAATGCTCGCTGTGGAAGGCCGGGCAGTCGATCGCCTCCTGCAGGTTCATGCCGTGCTCGACATGATGCAGGAACAGCAGCGTCGACCACTGATCCTGCTGATCGCCGCCGGGCGTTCCGAACGCCAGATAGGGTTCCCCATCGCGCAACGCGAAGCCGGGCGACAGGGTGGTGCGCGGCCGGCGTTTGGGTGCCAGAACCGAGGGTGAGCGCTCATCCAGCCAGAACATCTGTCCACGATTGCCCAGACAGATCCCCAATTCCGGAATGATCGGGGACGACTGCAGCCAGCCGCCCGAGGGGGTGGCGCTGAACATGTTTCCGTCCCGGTCGATGATGTCCATGTGGACCGTGTCGCCCTTCATGACACCGGATTTCGAGACCGTCGGCTCGCCGACGCCCATGCGCTCCAGGGCGCGGGGATCCAACCCGGTATCCACGCCCATGGCGGCCTCGATCGAGCCGGAATACCCCTCGACGGTTCCCGGCCGCAGATCCATCGAGGCCTTCGCCCCGATCAGCGCCCGACGCTGATCCGCATAGGCGCGGGACAACAAAGCCTCTTCCGGGACCGGGACCTGGATCGGATCGGCGTAGAACGCTTCCCGGTCGGCGAAGGCCAGTTTCATGGCCTCAATCACGGTATGGACGAAGTCCGGACCGGTGGGGTCCATATCGCCCAGGCCCATCGTCTCCACCAGCCGCAGGGTCTGAAGCAGGGTCGGCCCCTGACTCCAGAAGCCCGGCTTGCAGACGGTGTACCGCCCGTAATCGATCGTCGCCGGATCCTCATAATGGGAGCTGTACTCGGCCATATCCTGCGCCGTCAGCAACCCGAGATGCTTGCGGCCGGACGCGTCCATCATCGGCTCGGCATGAAGAAAGCGGTCGATCGTCTCGGCGACCCAGCCGCGGTACCAGATGTCGAGCGCCCGATCGATCACGGCCTCACGACTGCCGCCACCGGCCTCGGCCTCTTTCAGAATGCGTTCGTACAGCCCGGCCATGGTGGAATTGGAGAAGATCGAGCCGGGGGCCGGCACCTTACCGTCCTTGAGATACACCGCGGCGGAGGTCGGCCATTCCGTTTCGAACAGCTCCTTGACCGTATTGACGGTCGCCGTGATCCGCTCGACCACCGGATATCCGTTGCGGGCATAGCCGATCGCGTCGGACATCACCTCGCGCAGGGTCATGGTGCCGTAGTCCCGCAACAGCGACAGCCAGCCGTGAAAGGCACCGGGAACGACAGCCGGCAAGAATCCACTGCCGGGGATCAGATCGAGCCCAAGATCGCTGAAATGCGACAGGGTGGCTGCCGCCGGGGACGGGCCCTGGGCGCACAGTACCCGCACGCGCCCCTCCGATTTCGCATGAAAGATCGCCGGAAGATCGCCGCCGGGGCCGTTCAGATGCGGTTCCACCACCTGCAAGGTGAACCCGGTCGCGACCGCCGCATCGAAAGCATTGCCCCCCCGCTCGAGCATGGCCATCCCGACCGCCGATCCCAACCAATGGGTCGAGGTCACGACCCCGAAGGTCCCGGCGATTTCAGGTCGCGTGGTGAACATTGCTTAAGTCTCCAATTGGATTTGGCCCGAAAATCGCATGAGGATTGCCACGAAGACGAACGAAGGACCGGAACACAGAGCGAAACTATAGGAGTCGGCGCCTCCGCTCGGCAAGTCTTGCCGAACCAGAGACGGCGGCGGCCATAGCCACGTAAGCCCGCATGGACTCGGAAGTTGATATTCAAGTTGCATGCGGGCTGTCTGAGGCGTAATGTGAGAGTTGGTCGAGAAACGACTGGGCTCGCACTCTACGTGCGGCTCTGCGGCAGAACGAGGAGCAAATGCCGTGATTAACGGTGAAGGCGCATTGGCCATCCTTGGCGGTGGCGGAGGTTTTGGTGGAGGCTCAGGAGTCTCCGCGCTAACGACGTTTCGCCAGTATCAGCGGGACCAGATCGGTCAGCGCAAGGCATTCGCGGCGCAGCCGGATGTCCAACGCCAGATCGACAATTTCAAACGCGATATCAGAAAGATCGACACGGCCGAGGAACTGCTCGGGGACCGGCGCGTTCTGGAATTCGTCCTGACATCGTTCGGACTCGAATCCGAAATCAACAATGTCGGCAAACTGCGCGCGGTGCTGAACAGCGATACCGACGACATCAACTCCTTCGCAAACCGCCTGAACGATCCCCGCTTCGCTCAGCTTGCGACCTTCATCGGCGGCGAGGCCTTCGGGACGCAGAACCTGAAGACCTCGGACAAGCAAGGGATCGTCATTGATCAGTATCTGACGAACCGGTTCGAACAGAGTCTGGCGGCGCAGAATCCGGCGGTACGGGACGCCCTGTTCTTCCTGCGTCGGATCAACGAGGTCGACAGCACCTTCGACATTCTCGGGGATCTGGCGCTTCGGAACATCGTCACCGACACCCTGAACCTGCCGCAGCAGATCGCGCGTCAGTCCGTTGCCAAACAGGCGGCACTGATCGACCGCGGCCTGAACCTGGAATCGCTGCAGGGGGCGTCGTCATCGGACCTCACCGCATCCTCCCTGACGCGATTCAAGGCGGATCAGACCGCCCTTTCGGAGGGCGTCAAGCAGATCAATGGAGCTTTGACCCAAATCAATGCTCTGGTTACACAGTTGGATACGCTCCGCGCCAGCTATGCCGACATCTCGAACGTGATCGACCCGGCCGGCGTGAATGCCGCTGAAATCGCGGTGCAGGAGCCGGCGATCCCGGAACTGCTGCGTCAGCGCGGCCTGGTATCAGCGGCGGAGTTGGCGATCGACACGGGCGACGCCTCGCTCAAGCGCCTCGACACGATTCTGAACAGCCTCAAATCGGCCGAAGATCAGGAGGCGTTTGACGCGCTCCAAACCGAGTTTCTGACCCTGTCCGATGAGCTTCTGGGCGATGACGGGGTGATCAACGGCGCCACTTTCACGGATCCAAATTCGGGTTTGACTCAAAACCTCCTCCGAAACGGAACGGCGGGCGCGTTGCCGCCGGGGTTGGACGCGACGGCGGCGAAAATCAGCACCGATATCGCCACCGACGGCTCCAAGGCGATCACCAACACGACCGACCTGGCCGGTTTCCTGACCGATCTGCAGACCGCACGGGACGGTATCGCGGCCGCAACCTTTGCGACGGTCGATGCCGATGTGAACGCGGTCGACGGCACCCTCGAAACCGCTGCAGCAACCTTCGATACGGCCCGCAGCCTTGTTCAGGTTGCAGGCTCGAGCCGGCGCTACTCGGTCGATCAAGTGGACTTCGCGACCGAACTGGATTCCGCAGGACTGGCGTTGGGAAAATCCTCCCTGGACGACTCTCTCAGCCGAGCCGAGACCATTGAAACGCTGTTGGTGGATTTGGCTGGAATTTCGCGGCAGGCGGACAAGCCGGGTGCCGACCTAACCGATCTGAATGAACAATACGCCCTGAAGCTGAGTCAACTTAATCAGGCTCTCGACACCCCGAGAAGCGTAACGGATGGCACGACAACCGTCACCCTCGACAATCTGCTGACCGACGGGTCGGTGAATTACAACGTAATCGGCGGCAATCTGGCGCGCGCGGAAGGGTTCGACCTGGATGCGACCATCCGCGACAACCTGCCTGCGACCTTGGACGGGACCAACGGGGACGCTCTGGCAGACACCCTCATTGATACCTATCGGCCGCAAGTCCAAGACGCGATCGCCGCCCTGACCCGAGACCGCAATGTGCTGGGCTTCGCGTCGGACCGTCTCGATCCGCGCGGCAATCTCGACGCCCAAATCCGCCAGATCGCGGCGGAATTGGACGCGACGATCGCCAAGGCAAAAGTCGGAGATGTGAACCTGCTTTCGGAGTTCAGCTCCGACAGTAAAATCACGCTTCAGTCCAACAGCGCGACCCTGACGATCGACGCGCAAAACGACTTTGCTTCCTCATTCGGCGCCGCAATCGAGAGCGTGGAAGCCCTGATCCTGTCCGGTGGCGACGATGCAGGCCGGATCGGCGTGATCAATGACGCGCTGTTTGCCGCCGGTCGGACGCAGAGCCTTCTGCAGGCCGAAAAATACGCCTTGGATATTCAGAAGGGCGTCGCCGACGAGAACGTCCGCCTGCTTGAAGAGGCCGATGCCGAAAGCACCTTCTTCAAGGAGATCGAGTACACGCCCGAAGCGCTGAAGTTCATCGAGCGATATCTGACCCAGAAGGACCTCGAGGCCCAGGGCTTCGGCGGCACGAACTACAATCCGGACTCCGCACTGATCGGCCTCATCCGCCCTCTAAACGCCGGCACCAATTTGCTTGTTTAGAGCAGAGACCAAACCCTTCGACTGCGCCGTGCAGGTCGAAACGGTTGGTTGAGTTTCGACCCGCCAATAGGTAACCGCTGCTGCGCCTTGGATCAGCTTCCGGCGGTGAGCGGTGCACGCAGGCGGCGAAGGGTGGCAATCACACTGAGTGCGGTGATCTTACCGGTCTTCGGGTTCTCCAAGGTTGGTATATTCTCGATGGTCATCGTGAAACGTGCGCTGTCGGCCTCGACGGTGATGGTATGGGTGTTCCGGGTCACCTCCGGGTCCGCCCAGATCTCAAGACGCGTTTCGTCCGGCCCGATGCCCGCGAGCGACAAGGCAGCCGCCACATTCACATTGGCGGGGAACCCTTTCGCCCCGTCTCGTGCGCTGCCGTCGAACACTTTCTTCGCCGTATTCAGGCCGTCCACGGAAATACCATGCTCCTCGAGATAAGGGGCACCTTTCAAGCCGAGCGGCGGCTTGCGGGTTACCAGGCGGACACTTTCGATCTTGCCCTCCGATGCGGCGCGCACCGCATCCAGTCCGATCAATGCACCGGTCGGCACGACAATCCGAGCGCCTGTTTTCCGGGCTCGGTCGACCAGATCCATGTGCTGAAGCAAGGCGCCGACGCTGATCGGCAGGAAGATACGCCCCCGCTCGATCGCGGGCGACCCGACATCGTTGAAAGCCGAAGCGGGCGCGCATTCGACCACCACATCGCAACGATCGGCCAATTCCCCGAGCGGAACGACCGGGACAGGCGCGACGAAATCCGCCATATTGGCTTCTGCCTTTGCCACATCTCGAGCCGAAACAGCAGCGAGTTTCAGCCCTTCGATTTCCCCGGCATCTATGGCGCGGGCAATTTTCAGGCCGATCGTACCAAGCCCGCCGATGCCGACGCTCAGGGTTTGGGGAGAAATGATCTCAGGCGGGTTTGTTGACACACTTGCCTCTTCGTCTAACTAATCACCATTCGCTGGGGGGTAGGTAGGCGGCTACGTATG
>JANSYC010000178.1 GCA_024742605.1 Alphaproteobacteria bacterium
CACATTCGGTGCTTCTTCTATCATGGCCTTCCCTTGGGTCCTTCTTCTGCCTGGGTGCAGTCTCGGGCCCACGGGGTCGCAACACCGCGGGCGATACAAGACAACATGAACGATAGCAAGCCAATAATAACGTGTTGACGAAGTTCGCCTTGCTCCGATAACGGTGATAGCCGACAGAATGATAATCTTAAAGGCGGCAAAGGAGTTTTGCCCTGCGGTTGTTTATTGCGCGCAACGCACCGTTGCTGTTCGCGCTCCTGCTTGGAAGCATGCCGGTAGCCGCGGCTGCGGATTGCGTACCTCCCGAACGACCGTTCTTGCCTCAGTCGCGAGAAGACATTCGTGCCTATGCCGATCTGCTGCGTTCTGATTTCGAGGGCTACATCGCCGACATTCAGGAGTATTTCCGCTGTCTTGATGCCGAGCGCGCCCGCGCGTTTCAGGAGGCGCGCGAGGTCAGTGAAGACTATGGAAGACTGGTCGAGCTATTGGGCTGAGCAAACGCATGGGCTTAACCGCCGTCGAGATCCTCGTAGTAGACGAGCGCGGGCATGTTGCGGCGCTGATGCACGATGCGCAGGATGACTGCCGCGCCATCCGCCGCATGGAGCCGCTTGTAGAAGATCACGTGTCGCTGGCAATTGACGGACCGCATCCCCGGGACAAAGAGACTCCTGTCCCGGCCCGCGTCGGGATCCCCGGTGATCCGCTCGAAGGCGGTGACCAACTGGCGGTAATAGACGAGCCATTGGTCCCTGCCCCATGTCTCGACGGTGTAGGTGCGTATCTCTTCGAGGTCGGACTTGGCCTGTCCGGAAAGCCGAATCGTCATGCGGGTCAGCGATCAAACGCATCCGGTTCGAAGGCTTGGGCATCGAAGTCGGCGAAGTCCCCATTTTCGGCCAGGGTGGCTGCCATCTCGAGATCGGCTTTGAGGGCGTAGAACTGCCTTGCGCCATCCTTCTCCATCAGCATCCTTACGCCGGCGCGCACGACTTCGCTCAGATTGGCGTAGGCGCCAGACTCGATCTGCGCCTGCACATATTTCTGCATCGGTTCGGTCAGGTGGACGTTTGGCATCAGACTCTCCTCATTATGCTCAATCGTATCAGATACTGACATAACTATTCAAGCTCATGTTCGATCCCAACTTAGTCCCCAAAATAGGCTCGCAGCCCCCTCCCGTCCTTCTGCCCCGGATTCCAGCCGGAGCGCCGGGCCCTACAGTTTTCCGACACTGCCCTTCCCGGGACCATGAGCGCTGCGACACGCCGTTTGACGGGCTCATGCGCTCTGTTCTTCCGTGACCGCTTTCGTGGCCGCATTGGAACGCTACATTTACATTTGGTAACAAGTGTTTGTTCGGTAAATGACGTGAAAGGGGGCCGCAATTTTGGCCGCATTCAAGACGCCACAAGAGCCCAAACCGGCGTCAGATCTTGGAAGCCGGCACGCGACACAAGCGAACAATCGCAGGTCACTATCAATCAAATTCCCTTGCTATCATTAATGTAGTTTCGTATCGATGCACCATTATAGATGGAGTCGGCATCATGAAGCTCGTGATCCACAGCGTGGCAACAGCCACGGCACTAAGCATATCCGGACTAATGGCCTCGTCAGGTCCGGCTCAGGCCTATCAGGTGGACTGTGCAATCCTCCTCTGCCTTGCGGGCGGCTGGCCTGCCTCCGCGCCCTGCGCACATGCTAGAGCGGTCTTCATTCGGCGGATCACACCATGGCCGATCGAGCCACCCTTACAAATCTGGCGGTGTCCGATGGGTGTGTCGTTCAACGATCCCAGCGCCATGTCGCCCATGGGACGCTTTTATGTCATCAATTTCCGCGATCCGCACGAACCGCTGGAATCGACTCCGATTCCACTTGTTCGCGTCCAAGCGTACG
>JANSYC010000020.1 GCA_024742605.1 Alphaproteobacteria bacterium
CGGACTTGTTCATCCGATCTTCGAGAGCGGCCAGTTGCTCCTCGTCGATGAACACCGAAAGATCCCCCGCCTCGGCGAAATCCACCATGGTCGTGAAGAAGGTGATCGACTTGATCCGGTCGTCCTTCTTGGCCGCCATATAGGACAGGGTGGCTGCCATCAGAGTCCCGCCGATGCAGTACCCGATCGCATTGATTTCCTTCTGGCCGGTTGCCTTCTCGATCGCATCCAGAGCCGCGAGCGGGCCTTCCAGCATGTAGTCTTCGAAGGTCTTCTGGGCCAGCTTCTCGTCCGGATTGACCCAGGACACCACGAACACCGTGATCCCCTGATCGACCGCCCATTTGATGAACGAATTCTTCGCCCGCAAATCCAGGATGTAGAACTTGTTGATCCACGGCGGCACCAGAACGAGCGGCCGGCGCATCACCTCTTCGGTGGTCGGTGCGTACTGGATCAGCTGCATCAGGTCGTTCTGGAAGACCACCTTGCCGGGCGTGGTCGCCACGTTCCCGCCGACCTCGAACGCATCCTGGTCGGTCATGCTGATCTGCAGTTCCCCGTTGCCCCGTTCCAGATCGTCGAGCAGATTCTGCAATCCTTTGACAAGGTTCTCGCCGCCGCTCTCGATTGTGGTGCGCAACACCTCGGGGTTAGTCATGAGGAAGTTCGAGGGCGCCATCGCGTCGGCGAATTGCTTGGTATAGAAATCGACCTTCCGACGGGTTTTCTCGTCCAGGCCTTTGATGTCTTCGACTGTGTGCTGCATCCAGCGGGCGGTCATCAGATAACTCTGCTTGATGTAGTCGAAGACGACGTTCTCGTCCCAAGCGCTGTCCTTGAACCGCCTGTCGCCGGCCTCGGGCGTCACGGCCGCTTCGGGCTCCGAGCCCATGAACTTCGAGGCGGTTGACTGCCACAGGGACATGTAACCCTGCCAGAGACCGATCTGCGCCTGCCAGAGCCGGGTCGGGTCCGACATCATTCTGGAGGTCAGTTCCACGAAAGCGTTGGTGATGTTCAACGGGTCGGACATGCCGAACTGACCGGCACCGCCGGTTTCCTGATGCCGCGCGATAAAGTCCGTCAGGATTTTGTTGCTGCGGGCCGCGATGTCGCTCATATGCCGAGAGAATTCGGCAGGATCGGCAAGCGCCGATTGGGTCGCGCCATCGTCGTCTGTGCCAGCTGCGGCGGCATTCTCGTTCGCCGGTTTCGATTTGCCTTTGGAGGGAGCCCGTCCGGATGTGTTTTCGGCCATGGTCATATCCACCTTTGGGGTCGCAAACTGAACGCCGGACCGTCCCACAAACAGACGTGAACCGACGTCGTTTTGACGAGTTGTATCAGAAACGGCACAGTGATGGCCATTGGCTCACGATCCGGACGCTGAAAGCGTGTTTGTTCAGAGGATTCCGTGTTATTTTCGTGACTTGAGCGGTGGGGTCGGCCAAGTTCCCGCGGTCCATGAGCGTAACCCTTCGAGATCAGGACCCCGAAGCGGGCGGATCGCTGCAGTCTGGAGACGAGGATGAGTATGTCTGATCGCGATGTATCCAAACCCCGTTGGAGCGCCATCGTGCGCATCCCAGGACCTGTGATCTCCATGGCACTGGCCCTTTCGCTGGCCGGGTGCTCCTCGGTTCCGGACTATGCCAACCCGATGGAATGGTTCTCCGACGATGAGCCGTCGGCGCAGCAGAGCGCCTCCGACCCGGGCGGAAGCACCAGCCAAGAATACCCTAATCTTTCCACCGTTCCCGATCGCCCGACGCCAAGCACCTCCGCAGACCAGCGACAGGAAATTCGTGATGGGCTGGTCGCGGATCGGGAAAATGCGCGCTATTCCTCTTCAACGTCGATCGGGTCGGCACCTGGGACGGTTACACCGACAGGGTTCGCGCCGCGATCGGCCGACAGCGCGCCGGAACCCGCCTTGACGGGTGTGCCCCCACAGGCTGAGAACGCACCGGCCGCTCCGGCTCCGACAGCCGTCGAGCCGACGCCTCCGCCGGTGCCTCAGACGGCGGTGGAGCAGACCGCATCTGCCCGCGCGACGCCGCGCAATGACAGTCAGTCCGCCCTGTGGCCGAACCGCCCGCCGCCGCCCTCTGCGATCAGGACAGGCACCACGACTGCGGATGTCGGTCACAGCACATCGACGCCGCATGCCAGCAATGCGGACACGCGGGGCGCGCTGACCAATACGCCTGCCACCGCGACCCCCCGCCGGGCGCCGGAGAGCATGATCGGTCGGACTGCCCCGGCGGGCCCGACCGAACCGGGCTCCGGTGCCTCGACGCGCGCGGCGCAGCTCGACTCGTCGTCGGCCGGAACGCCGGGGCGCGCTCCGTCAAACCAGCCTTCGGGCCAGGGAGCGGGGTCTGCACCGGACGTCACCACGGATTTCTCGGCCCTGGATGATGCGACTGCAGCGCGTCCAGGAACAAATACCGGCGCCTATCAGGCGGCGCTTGCCGGATACGGTCTGCAACCGGGAGCCACCGAGTTCGGCAGCACAGCCTCGATTGTGTCGGGCTATGTTCCAACCGGTCAGGCCTATCTCGCCGGCACCGTCTATTTCGGCCATGGATCCGCCAATCTGAGCGGGGCCGAGCAGGCGCAGATCCGGCAGCTGGCCCAGGAAGCGGAGCAGAGCGGTGCCGTGGTGCGCATCCTCGGACACGCGTCGTCACGCACCGCCGACATGGAATTGCCGCTGCATGACCGGGTCAATTTCAAAGTGTCGGAGCGGCGGGCGCAGGCCGTCGCAAAGGTTATGATCCAGGCCGGCTTGCCTGCCGATAGGGTCTATGTCGAGGCGCTTGCGGACACGGCTCCCGCCTATTACGAGATCATGCCCTCGGGCGAAGCGGGCAATCGCAGAGCCGAGATCCTGTTTCAGTACTAGCTGTTGAAGGCGGCTGCGGGACGGTCGCCGAACTCACGGAATGAGGATGATATGAGCGAGGTTCTGGGGATCGGGATCGCCGGTCTCGGCACCGTTGGCGCGGAAGTCGCGCGCCTGATCACCGAACGGGGCGACCAACTGGCGGAACGGGCCGGACGTCCGATCAAGGTGATGGCCGTCTCCGCGCGCGACAGGACCAAGGATCGGGGGGTCGATCTCTCCGGCGTCACCTGGGAAGACGATGCCGTCGCCCTGGCCGCGCGCGACGACGTGGACCTGGTGTGCGAGGTGATCGGAGGCTCCGACGGCACCGCCAAGGACCTGGTCGAGGCGGCACTGGAGGCCGGCAAGAGTGTGGTGACGGCGAACAAGGCGCTGTTGGCCCATCACGGGACCGATCTGGCAAAGCGGGCTGAGGCAAATGGGGTGGCGTTGGCGTATGAGGCCGCGGTCGCCGGGGGCATTCCGATCATCCGGGCCTTGCGTGACGGCTTCGTGGCCGACCGGGTCCAGCGGGTCACCGGGATTCTGAACGGCACCTGCAATTTCATCCTGACGGTGATGCGCGAGACGGGCCGCGCGTTCGACGACGTTCTGGCCGAGGCGCAGGCGCTCGGCTATGCCGAGGCCGACCCGTCCTTCGATGTGGACGGTGTCGATGCGGCCCACAAGCTGGCGCTGCTGACGGCCCTGTGTTTTGGGCGGGAAGTCGATTTCGCCTCGGTCCACATCGAAGGCATCCGCCGGATTTCGCCGGTCGACATCAGTTTTGCGACCGAACTCGGCTATAAGATCAAGCTGCTCGGGGTGGCCGAGATCGACGGCGAAGGCGAGCAGGCGGGCGTCAGCCAGCGGGTTCATCCCTGCATGGTGCCGGTCTCGGCGCCGATCGCCGGGGTCGAGGACGTGTTCAACGCGGTCACCGTGGATGCCGATCCGGTGGGCTCCGGCATGCTGCAGGGCAGGGGCGCGGGCGCGGGTCCGACAGCTTCCGCCGTCCTTGGAGATATCGTCGATATCGCAACCGGGCGCATGGCGCCGGCCTTCGGCCGTCCGGCCGTGGCTCTGGCGCCGGCGAAGGCGGCTCCTCCGTCCGCCCATGTCGGGAGTTTCTACGTCCGCCTGATGGTGATCGACAAGCCGGGTGTCCTCGCCGATATCACCGGCATCCTGCGGGACGAGCACGTGTCGATGGAAAGCATGATTCAGCGCGGCCGGGATCCGATGGAGATGGTTCCGCTGGTTCTGGTCACCCATGAGGTCGCCGAGTCCGCCATGCAGGCCGCACTCGCCAAGATCTCCGACCTCGACGTGGTGGTCGAAGAGCCGGCGATGATCCGGATCGTGGAAGGGTAGGCGAGGCTCTCGGCTACAAACCGGGCGTGCAGTTGGCTGCGCGCTTGACCTTTGTCGCCGTCCGCTAACATAAACGTCCAGATGAGATCCAAAAACCATTCCGCCTCGGGAGCGAACGAACCAATGTCCGACTCAACGGCCTCGTCCGAAGTTTTCACCATGGACCGCAACATGGCCCTCGAGGCCGTGCGGGTCACCGAGGCCGCCGCCCTTGCCGCCTCCAAGCTGATGGGACGCGGGGACGAAAAAGCGGCGGACCAGGCGGCGGTCGATGCGATGCGTACGGCGCTCAACAATCTCGAGATCGACGGCACGGTGGTGATCGGTGAGGGAGAGCGGGACGAGGCCCCGATGCTCTACATTGGTGAGAAGGTCGGTCGGGGCGGTCAGAAGATCGACATCGCCCTAGACCCGCTTGAGGGCACGACGATAACCGCCAAGGGCGGACAGAACGCGCTGGCGGTCGTCGCGCTGGCCTCTGAAGGCGGGTTTCTGAATGCGCCCGACGTCTATATGGACAAGATCGCGGTCGGCGGCGGTCTGCCCCAGGGCGTGGTCGATCTGGACAAGTCAGTCGAAGAGAATCTGAAGGATCTCTCGAGCGCGAAGGGGATCGGAATCTCCGATCTGGTGGTCTGCATCCTGGACCGTCCGCGCCATGCCGAGCTGATCGCCAAGGTGCGTGAAGCGGGCGCTCGGATCACTCTGATCTCCGACGGCGATGTGTCCGGCGTTATCGCGACATCAGAGCCGACCAGCGGCATCGATCTCTACATGGGCTCGGGTGGAGCGCCGGAAGGCGTGCTGGCGGCGGCCGCCCTGCGGTGTATCGGCGGTCAGATCCAGGGACGGCTGCTGTTCCGCAACGATGACGAGCGGGCCCGCGCCAAGCGCTGGGGCATCAGCGATCTGGATCTGAAATACGACATCATGGATCTGGCCGGCGGCGATGTGATGTTCGCGGCCACCGGCGTGACCAACGGCTCGATGCTGCGCGGCGTGCGGCGCTATTCGACCGGCGCCGTTACCCATTCGATCATCATGCGGTCGAAGACGGGCACCGTGCGCACGGTCGAGGCGACCCATGATTTCACCCGCAAGCCGGCGGAGTAAGCTGACGACGTGACCCCTCCGGACAGCGACAGCTCGGCCTTCCTGGGTGTCGGGCACTCGGCCTCGGGCAAGCGCTGGGTCTTGCGCGGTGGCGGAGCGGACGCCCGGGAGGTTGAGCGGCAGGGCTTGGCGATTTCCGAACGGTTCGGGGTTCCTGAGATCGTCGGGCGCCTGATTTCGGCGCGCGGGGTCGACCTGGACGCTGTCGAGCGGTTTCTCGACCCGACCCTCAAGGCCGAACTTCCCGATCCCAGCCTGTTCAAGGATATGGACACGGCCGCCGGCATTCTGGCGGATCTGGTGGCGGACGGCGGAACCGTCGGGGTGTTCTCGGATTATGACGTGGACGGTGGGACATCGGCGGCCCAGGTCCTGCGCTTCATGGACCAGTTGGGCATCAAGACCCTGCTGCACGTGCCGGACCGGATCGACGAGGGGTACGGGCCGAACCTGCCGGCGATCCGGGATCTCAGTGCCCGCGGCGCCGATGTGATCCTCTGCCTGGACTGCGGCATCCTGGCCATCGAGACCTTGGGGGAGGCGGCGCGGGAGGGCATCACCCTGATCGTGGTCGACCACCATATCGCCGAGGTCGAGCTGCCGCCGGTTGCCGCCGTGGTCAATCCCAATCGCTTGGATCAGGACGGCGCCTTCGGCCATCTGGCGGCCTGCGGCGTGACCTTTCTCACCCTGGTGGCGCTCAACCGGACGCTGCGGGAGCGGGGCTGGTTTAAAGAGCATGCGGCACCTGATCTGCTGGGGCTGCTCGATCTGGTGGCTCTGGGCACCGTCTGTGACGTGGTACCGCTGCGGGGACTCAACCGGGCCTTTGTCAGTCAAGGCCTGAAGGTGATGGCGCAGCGCCGTAATCCGGGCCTGGTCGCGCTGTCCGGTGTGGCCGGGCTCGACCGCAAGCCGGATCCCTATCATCTGGGTTATGTCCTGGGGCCGCGGATCAATGCCGGCGGCCGTGTCGGCCGGGCCGATCTCGGCGCGCGCCTGCTGTCGTCCAACGACCCGGGCGAGGTCGGCCCGATCGCGGAGGAACTGGACCGGCTGAACCTGGAGCGCCGGGCGATCGAGGCCGAGATTCTGGAGCGCGCGATCGAACAGGCCGAAGGGCAGGGGCCGTCGCCTGTTGTCGTGGTGTCCGGCGAGGGCTGGCATCCGGGCGTGGTGGGGATTGTCGCCAGCCGCTTGAAGGACCGGTTCAACCGTCCGGCCTGTGTGATCGGGATCACGAAGGGGATCGGGACCGGGTCCGGCCGTTCGGTCGCGGGTGTCGGCCTCGGTTCCGCCGTGATCGCGGCGCACCAGGCCGGGATTCTGATCAAGGGCGGCGGCCACGCGATGGCGGCCGGCTTTTCCATCGAGGCCTCGAAAATCGATGCCTTGAGGGACTTTCTGGCGGAGCGCATTCTGACCGATCTGGCGGGCGCGGATCTGGTTCCGGAGCTTTCGGTGGACGGTGCGCTGAGCCCGGCGGGGGCGACGGCGGCGCTGGTCAATGCGGTCTCGCGGATCGGTCCGTTCGGCACCGGAAATTCCGAGCCGCGTTTCGTGATCTCGAACGCCAAGATCGTCCGCGCCGACGTGGTCGGCCAGAGTCACATTCGCTGTATCCTGACCGGCGGGGACGGCGGCAAGCTCAAGGCCATCGCCTTTCGCGCGACCGACGGGCCGATCGGACCGGTGCTCCTGAAGGCGGGCGGGCTGCCGGTCCATCTGGCCGGGCACCTTCGGCTGGACGATTTCGCCGGGGGCGATGCGGTGCAGTTGGTCGTCGATGATGTGGTCGCGGCGACATAAAACCAAATTTTATCGTCGATATCCGCCGGAAGTGTCACTGGACACTTGATTTCGCGCGCGGCCAAGGGTATCTCCGTCCGACCTCAACGACCCCTTCGTCTAGAGGCCTAGGACACCGCCCTTTCACGGCGGCAACACGGGTTCGAATCCCGTAGGGGTCGCCAAGCTTCCAACTCCTCACAATGCGCTTCGGATTTCGGCCTCAGGTCCTTCGTTCCGTCTGTCTTCGATTCCGCGTCGGGTCCGTCTTCGGCGTCTTTCGGGTATCGGTTTGAGCGTTGGGACAGCCGGCGCCTATCGGCGTACTGTCGGCATCCCGGAGATCGAAGCGCAGCGCGCAGCGGAGCACCATGACCCTCAAGATCAAGCGCAGCCAGCTTCTGAACGCTGCTGCGGAGGCGGGGGTCGCGGCGGAGAGTGCCGCGGCAATTTGGGCCAATCTGGAGCGCGGGGACGCCGGGACTTCGGCCCGGCTCGACGCTGTGCACGTCCTCTATTATTTCGGCGCCCTGATCTCGATCCTGGGGATGGGCCTGCTCGGGGCCAGTCAGTGGGACAGTTTGAGCGGGCTCGGCATCGTCGGGCTTGGTCTCGCCTATGCGGCGGTGTTCGTCGGTGTGGCCGAATGGCTGAGGGCGCGCGTGGGACGGGTGACGGCCCCGGTTGGGCTGCTGGTCACCATGGCGGTCTCGCTCACGCCGGTCGTGGTCTACGGAATCCAAAGGGAATACGGGCTTTGGCCCTTCGAGGACCCGGGCGAATACCGGGATTTCGACACCTGGATCCGAAGCGGCTGGTTCGTGATGGAGCTTGCGACGGTTGCGACCGCGTCCCTGGCGCTGGCGATCTACCGGTTCCCCTTCCTGACGGCGCCGATCGCCTTCGTGCTCTGGTACATGTCGATGGACCTGACGCCGATCCTCTATCCCGAGGCGGATTGGGCGTGGGACGAACGGCAGCTGGTGTCCGTTTGGTTCGGGCTGGCCGTTCTGGTCCTCGCCTATGTGGTGGACCTGCGCTTCCGCCGGGACTTCGCGTTCTGGCTCTACCTGTCCGGCCTGTTGGCGTTCTGGGGCGGGCTCAGCTCAATGGACAGCGGCAGCGAACTCGCCAAATTCGGATACTTAATCACCAATCTGGGGCTGATCGCCGCCGGCGTGTTCTTGCGCCGCCGCACCTTCATGGTGTTCGGTGCGTTCGGGGTGATCGGCTATGTGGGCTATCTGTCCTACGAGCACTTCGAGGACCAGATCCTGTTCACCATGGCCCTCGGCGTGATCGGGATCGCGATCGTGGCTCTCGGCGTGCTGATCTCCCGCAATCAACAGCGTCTCAGCCTCTGGGCCGATCGGGTGATTCCCGTCTGGCTTCAGCGTTTCCGACCGGGCTGATCCGGCGATGTTGGCAGAGTCAGAAACCCCGAGGCCGCAATCATGACCATTTCGGCAGCCGGCGCGCCAAGGCCGAAGAGGCGGTCCCCGGCGCGCTAGTGCCTTCCGATCCTAGTCCCGGGTCGGGTCCGGGCTGACCCGAACGAGCTGCTTGCCGAAATTCTCGCCCTGCAGCAGTCCGATGAAGGCGGAGGGCGCATTCTCCAGCCCCTCCGTAATGCTTTCCCGGTACTTCAGCTTGCCCTCGCGGATGTAGCCGCCGACCTCCTTGATGAAGTCGGGAAAGCGGTTCCAGCGGTCGGTCACGATGAAGCCCTGGACCTTCAGACGGTCGGTCAGGATCTGCCGCATCATCCGAGCCCGGGTCGGGCCCTCGTCCATGGAGGTGGCGTTGTAGAGCGAGATCATGCCGCAGACCGGCATGCGGCCGAACGGGTTCATCAAGGGCATGACCGCATCCAGGGTGGCGCCGCCGACATTCTCGAAATAGACGTCCGCCCCTTTCGGACAGGCCGCCGCCAGATCCGCGGAAAGGGAGGGAGAGCGATGGCTGACGCAGGCGTCGAAGCCGAGCTCGTCCCGAACGAATGCCACCTTTTCCGGCGAGCCGGCGACGCCGACCGCACGGGCGCCCTTGATCTTCGCGAGCTGTCCGACGACCGAACCGACCGCTCCGGAGGCGGCGGAGATCACGACCGTTTCGCCTTCCTTGGGCTCGCCGATATCGAGCAGACCCACATAGGCCGTCAGCCCCGGCATGCCGAGCACGCCGACGGAGGTCGAGATCGGCGCGTCGGCCGGATCGAGCTTGCGCAGATCCTTGCCGTCGGCGATGGCGTGGCTCTGCCAGCCGGACATGGATTGCACGAAGCTGCCGACTTCATGCTTCGGATTCTTGCTCTCGATCACCTCGCAGACGGTGCCGCCGCCCATCATGCCGCCCACCTCCACGGGGGCCGCGTAGGAGCGCGCATCGCTCATCCGGCCGCGCATATAGGGGTCGAGCGAAAGGTAGATTACCCGGAGCAGGACCTCGCCGTCCTTGAGCGCCGGCAGCTCGGTCTCGGCCATCCGGAAGGTCTTGGCGGTAGGAGCGCCGACCGGGCGTTCGGTCAACAGAATCTGGGTGGTTTTCATGACGGGGCCTTGAGGTTTCGGGCGTAAAGGGCAATCAGGCGCTGCCAATGGGTCTCGGCGGCGGGTTTGTCGTAGACCTCGCGCTTCGGAAACCCGAAGCCGTGATGGACGCCGGGGTAGATCTCCAACTCTCCCTTGGTCCCCGACGCCTCGAACAGGGATTTCAGTTCCGCCACCATCGGCAGCGGCGCCAGATCATCGTGCTCGGCACAGCCGATATAGAGCTCGCCCTTGGCCTGGGACAGGGTCAGATGCGGGCTCTCCTCCGCATCGCTGACCAGCCAGGTGCCGTAGAAGGAGGCGGCGGCCGCCACGCGGTCGGGGTAGCGCGCCGCGGCTGCCAGGGCATAGGGGCCGCTCATGCAGTAGCCGTGCACGCCGACCGGTCCAGTCCGGGCATCCGGGTGGCTGTCGAGGAACTCCAGCATCGCGGCGACATCCTCCATCACCGGAGGGATCGTCATCTTGGTGCGGATCGCCCGCATGGCCGTGTGGTCGGCGCTGCCCTTGGTCAGCACGTCCGGGCCGTATTTGGTGTCGCGTCCGGCCCGATAGTAAAGGTTCGGCAGAACCACCAGATAGCCGACGGTCGCCAGCCTCCGGGCCATGTCGTACAGCTCCTCCCGGATCCCCGGCGCGTCCATCAGCATCAGGACCGGCGGGAATGGGCCGCCCCGATCTGGGCGGACCACGAAGGTCTCCATCGCCCCGTCCCGGGTCGGGATATCCAGAATGTCCTCAAGCATCTGCGAAACCCTCTCTAAACCTGACGGCCGCAATCGACCACGACGGTCTGTCCGGTCATGGCGGTGTTGACCGCGAGGAACAGCATGGTGCGGGCGATGTCTTCAGGCTCGACCATCCGGGCGAGGCCCGAATTGGCGATCGAGCGGGCCTTCCGTTCTTCCGGCCAGGCCTGAGTCCACGGAGAGTTCACCAGACCCGGGGCGACCGCGTTGACCCGAATGTCCGGTGCCAACCCCTTCGAGAGGTTCCGGGTGATGTTCATCAGTCCGGCTTTCGAGGCGGCATAGGCGATGGAGCTGCCGATTCCGCCGAAGCTGGCGATCGAAGCAGTGTTGACGATGGCCCCGCCACCGTCCCGGAGGGCAGGGGCGGCGGCCTTCACGCAGCGGAACGGGCCGAGGAGGTTGGTCGACAGGATCTTCTCCCAGAAGTCCTCGGTCATGGCGTCGATTTCGTCGAACGGGATCGGCTCGATCGACACCGGCGTGCCGGCGTTGTTGATCAGAATGTCCAGGCCACCGAGGGCGGCGATCGCCTTCTTGACCATGGCGTCGCAGTCCTCCGCATTGGAGACGTCGCCGGGCGCGGTGATGGCCTGATATCCAGCCTCATTGAACTCGCCGACGGTTTCGGCACCGCGGCTGTCGGTCTCCAGATGGTTGACCGCGACGATGGCGCCGCATTCCGCAAACAGCCTGGCCGCCGCCTTGCCGATGCCGGAGGCACCTCCGGTCACCAGAACCCGGCGACCGGTCAGGTCGGCGCGAATGTCCCAGACATCCGCGCCTCCGATCATCTGACTGCTCATGCTGCGGTGTTCCGGCCGAGCCCGAAGGCGGTCCGGGTTTCATCGGGGGTTGCCACCGATCCACCGAGGCTCTCGATCACCGAAACCGCCCGCTCGACCAGTTGGGCGTTGGAGGACGCCAGTTCGCCACGCGCGATGTACAGGTTGTCTTCCAGCCCGACCCGGGTATGGCCTCCGAGGGTGTGCGCCTGCGCCACCATCGGGAATTCGAAACGCGAGATGCCGAAGGCCGACCACCGGGCGTTGTCCGGCAACAGGCTTTTCATGAACGCCATGCCTTCCGGCGTTGCGGGACAGCCGTACGGAATGCCGAGGCACAGTTGAAAGATCGAGCCCTCGGGAAGGTGACCTTCCTTCATGAGTTGCTTGGCGAGCACGATATGTCCGGTGTCGAACACCTCGAGTTCCGGGGTGACGCCCAGCTCCCGCGCCATATCGGCCATCACCCGCAGGTGCTTCGGCACATTGATCATCGCGCGCTCGCCGAAGTTCATCGTCGAGATGTCGAGCGTGCAGATGTCGGGCAGATTGTCCTTCACGTGCTGCATCCGAACTTCGGGTGTCTTCATGTTGACCGAGCCGGTGCTTTCCACCGGATCCACGTCGCCGGGCATCAGGGAGCCGCCGGGACCGGTCGTCAGATTGATGACGAGGCCGGATCCCGCGTCCCGAATGCGCGCGACGGTCTCCTGGTAAAGGGCGCCGTCCATCGAAGCGAGTCCGGTTTCCGGATCGCGGACGTGTATGTGCACGGCACCGGCACCGGCCTTCTCGCAGTCGAGCGCGGATTGCGCGATCTGCTGGGGCGTGACCGGTACGGCCGGATTTCTCTTCGCGGTCGGGGCGCTGCCCGTAAGTGCACAGGTGATGACGGTTTTGTCGGCCATTAATTGGTTCCTCCCAGTTTTCGTTGCGGCAGTCTTGCAAGAGAACCGACCACCTGCAAACCGGTTAGCAAATCCTAGCCTGCGTTGACGTGGCCGATTTTGAATGGGCATAGTGCGCTACAGGAGTGGACCGGGGATGTAGACCCCGAATCGCCCTCATATGGACGGATCGCGGATCGAATGACTGAGTTTTCTTGGTTTTTTTGATTCAGAAGCGGACAGCCGGCGTGAGAATGCGCCGCGAAGCTTTGGGCCGCTCAAAGCGTTCGTGAAACAAAGGAAATAATTCTTCGGGATTGAACCTTTTGACGAGCGTGGCGGATCTGTCCCAATGCAAATGTTTTGGAAGTTTAGTTTGGGAGAGAAAGGAGACCTTCGTATGAAGCGAGTTCTCGCGACAACCTTCGCGGTGGCTTTGGCCGCAGGCGCATGGACTGTAGGCTCAACGCCTGCAAGTGCACAGGAGCAAGAGTTTATTTCGATCGGTACCGGCGGTGTGACCGGTGTGTACTATCCGACCGGCGGCGCGATTTGCCGGATGGTCAATCGGGATCGTAAAGAGCACGGCATCCGGTGCTCCGTGGAGTCGACCGGTGGATCGATCTACAACATCAACACCATCGGCTCCGGTGAGTTGGAGTTCGGTGTTGCGCAGTCCGATTGGCAGTATCATGCCTATAACGGAACCTCGAGCTTCTCGGATAAGGGTCCGTTTGAAGGCCTCCGTTCGGTGTTCTCCGTGCATCCCGAGCCGGTGACGATCGTCGCGCGCCGCGATTCCGGGATCGAGAACATCACCGATCTCAAGGGCAAGCGCGTCAACATCGGTAACGCCGGCTCCGGTACCCGGGGCACCTGGGACGTTATGGCTGCAGCCATGGGCTGGACCAACGACGACCTTTCCCTGGCGTCGGAGCTGAAGTCGGCTGAAACCGGCCAGGCTCTCTGCGACAACAAGATCGATGCGTATTTCTGGCTGGTCGGCCATCCGTCGGCTCTGACCCAGGAAACCCTGTCGACCTGTGACGCCACTCTGGTATCGACGATCGACCCGGGCATCGAGAAGCTGGTCGCCGACAATTCCTACTACCGTTGGGCCGATATCCCCGGTGGTATGTATCCGGGTGAGCCGGATGACGTTCGGACCTTCGGCGTGGGCGCGACCTTCGTGACCTCGACGGATGTCTCTGAACAGGCGGTTTACGTGGTCGCCAAGGCGGTTCTGTCGAACCTGGATGAGTTCAAAAAGCTCCATCCCGCGTTCGCCAACCTGAAGGCGGAAGAGATGATCAAGGACTCGCTGTCCGCGCCGCTGCACCCTGGTGCAATCAAGGCGTACAAAGAACTCGGCCTGATGTAAGCCGAAACGGTGTGGGCCGGGGCGTTTGTCCCCGGCCCATTCCAGTCAAGATTTTGTTTTTAAGACTGAATTTATTCGGGTCGGTCTAGGGAGTTTCGCGAACCCGGCATGAAGCGCGGGTGCGAAGGTGGATCTGACTCCGGTTGCTTCTCGGGGGATATGCGAAATGACTGATGCGTCGTCCGGCCGTCCAGAGGTCGACCTCCAGGACATGATCGCCGCGAGTGATACCGGCAACCGGAATCCGGCCGGCATCGTTGGCACCGGTCTCGCCCTTTTGGCACTCGCCTGGTCATTGTTCCAGCTGTACTATGCCTCGAACATCCCCTTCATGATCCAGGATTTGACCGGCCTTCGGGTAGTGTTCAATTCGGATGATGCACGCTCGATCCATTTGGCCTTCGCGCTGCTGCTCGCCGCCTTGTCCTACCCGCTGCTGAAATCCTCGCCGCGTGATTACGTGCCCTGGTATGATTGGGTTCTGGGGGCGTTGGGCGTTGGAGCCTGTCTCTATCTTATTGTTTTTAAGAACGATATCGCACTTCGCGCCGGCCTGCCGACCACCTCGGATCTGGTCGCGTCCAGCATTGGCATGGGCGTTGTTCTCATCTCGACCTACCGGGCGCTTGGTCTGCCGCTGCTGATCATCTCGTCGTTCTTCCTGGTCTATGTGTTCTTCGGCGACCAGCCGTTCATCCCGGAAGTGATCCAGTGGAAGGGCGCCTCCTATGGCAAGGCCATGTGGCACTTCTGGATGCAGACTGAGGGTGTGTTCGGCATCGCGTTGGGCGTCTCCGCCTCCATGGTCTTTCTTTTCGTACTGTTCGGATCGTTGCTGGATAAGGCCGGGGCCGGCAACTACTTCATCCAGGTCGCTTTCGCGCTTCTGGGCCATCTTCGCGGTGGTCCGGCCAAGGCCGCGGTCGTGTCCTCAGCCCTGACCGGACTGATCTCGGGGTCATCGATCGCAAACACGGTGACCACCGGCACGTTCACAATTCCCTTGATGAAGAAGGTCGGATTCTCACCGGAGCGGGCCGGCGCGGTCGAGGTTGCCTCCTCGGTCAACGGTCAGATCATGCCTCCCGTCATGGGGGCGGCGGCCTTCTTGATGGTGGAATACGTCGGCGTCACCTATCTGGATGTGGTGCGTCATGCGATCCTCCCGGCGTCGATCTCCTATATCGCGCTGCTTTACATCGTGCATCTGGAGGCCCTGAAGGCGAACATGCAGGGCCTGCCCAAGCCGGGCGGTCCCAGCACGTTCCTGAGAGCATGTCTGGGCTTCCTGAGCGGCTTCCTGCCGTTGGTGATCCTGGCGTTTGTTCTGCATTACGGTCTCGGATGGACCAAGGAAGCGTTCGGCGATGCCACGTTCTATGCGGTTTCGGTCATCTTCATCGCGGGGTACGTGGTGCTGGCCTATGTCGCGTCGAAGTTCCCGGATCTGGAGCTTGATGATCCCGACGCGCCGGTGACGGCGCTGCCGGAAGCGCGGCCGACCATCATGAAGGGGCTATACTATCTGCTCCCGATTGTCGTGCTGGTCTGGTGCCTGATGATCGAGCGGATGTCACCGGGGCTGAGCGCCTATTGGGCCTCGGTCGCGATGATCGTCATTATGCTGACCCAGCATCCGTTGAAGGGAATGTTCCGGGGGGCGGGCGATCTTGGGGCACGCTTCAAGCTGGGCCTCGCCGAGGTGATCGACGGGCTGATCGCCGGGGCGCGGAACATGATCGGAATTGCCGTCGCCACGGCGGCGGCCGGGATCATCGTCGGCACAATTTCGCTGACGGGGTTCCATCAGGTCATGGGTGAGTTCGTCGAATTTCTTTCGGGCGGCAACCTGATGCTCATGCTGGTGCTGGTTGCGATCTTCAGTCTGATCCTGGGCATGGGGCTGCCGACCACCGCCAACTACATCGTCGTGTCGTCCCTGATGGCGGGCGTGGTGGTCGAGATCGGTGCGCAGAACGGCCTTATTGTTCCGTTGATCGCGGTCCATCTGTTCGTCTTCTATTTCGGCATCATGGCGGACGTCACGCCCCCGGTGGGGCTTGCGTCCTTCGCCGCCGCGGCGATCAGCCAGGGGGATCCGATCAAGACCGGGCTGACCGCGTTCTACTACTCGCTTCGGACCGTGGCGCTGCCGTTCTTGTTCATCTTCAACACCGATTTGCTGCTGATCGACGTGTCCCTGGTTCAGGCGATCTTCGTGTTCCTGGTGGCGACCTTCGCGATGATGCTGTTCGCGGCAGGGACTCAGGGGTACTTCTTCGCGCGCAACAAAGCGTGGGAAGCGGTCGCGCTGCTGATGATCGCGTTCACCCTGTTCCGGCCCGGATTCTGGCTCGACTACGTTCAGGCGCCCTATGAGGCGGCGGATCCCGCCAGCATCGTGGAGGTCGCGGCCAACGAGCCGGATGGAGGCGATCTGCGGCTTGTGATCGAGGGCTCGGACATCAACGGCGACCGTTCGCAGGTGACCATGTTACTGCCTTTGGGAGCCGCCGACTCCGATGGGGCAGCGCGTCTTGCGGCTGCCGACTTTCAGGTGATTATCGCAGACGGTACGGTCACTCTTGAGGAGCCTCTGGACTTTGCAGGCTACACGGCATCGAAGCTCGGCCCCGACGGAGCGGATTTCGATTTTTATACGGACGAACCGGTGAAGTTGCTCGCAGTCGAGTTGCATGCGGACCGGATGCCGAAGGAAGTCTTCTACATCCCGGCTCTGCTGCTGCTGATGCTGGTGATCGCAATGCAGCGGCGCCGCACCGACGTGCCCGCCTTCTGATAAAGGGCATCCGAAAAAAGGGGTGGGATAAAAATGTATAAGGACATTTTGCTGCCGGTGGACATGGGCCACGAAGCGGAGCAGACCAAGGCGGTCGAGACCGCTGTCGAACTGGCAAAGTCGATGGGCGCCCGGCTGCACGTCATCACAGTGGTGCCGGACTTCGGGATGAGCATCGTGGGAGGGTTCTTTCCCGAGGGGCATGAGAAGGCGGCGATCGCGAAGGCGACCGAAGCCCTTCACGCCTTTACCGCGCGGGTGATCCCGAACGATATCGAGATTCAGCATATCGTCGGCCACGGTTCGATTTACCGGGAGATCTTGGCGCGGGCCGAACAGATCAAATGCGATCTGATCGTGATGGCCTCGCATCGGCCGGAATTGCAGGACTACCTTTTGGGGCCGAATGCTGCCCGCGTCGTCCGGCACGCCACATGTTCGGTCATGGTGGTGCGGGGCTGACGGATGTTCCAAACGCTTTGAGGGGCGTCAACGAACTGCTAACTATTTGATGTTAGCGTTTCTGGATGCTGGTGGTGTCGGATTGCCTGGACACCTGCGGGCGGAAGGACGACGGATGGCCTCGAAGAAATCATCGGATACGGATTCCAAGGGCGGAGCGAAACCGCTTCCCACAGCCGATCTTGTCGAGAAACTGGCGAAGGATTCGGGTGCGGAAAGTCGGGCCGACGTGGCGTCAGCGATGGGTGCCACTCTGGATCTCGACGGTTTGAGTGCCCAAGAGCGAGCGGCAGCGACCGAAATCATTCGGGCGCTGGCAGCCGATGTTGAACTTCATGTCCGGGAATGTCTGGGGCGTGCGGTTGCGGACTCGCCCCGGCTCGATCCCGATATCGCCAAGACTCTGGCCGGAGATGACGTCTCGGTGGCGACCCCGGTTCTCACCCTGTCGAGTGTTCTGAGCGACAGCGATCTCATGGAGATTGTGAACGCCGGAGATGAATCAAAGCAGCTCGCGATCGCAGGTCGGGCGCATCTCTCCGCGACCCTTTCGGGCGCCCTGGTCGACAGCGGCACCGAGCCGGTGGTGGCTGCGCTGGTGTCGAATCCAGGCGCGGAGCTGGACGAACCCGCGCTGGGTCGAGCCATCGATCGGTTTGGCGAAAGCGAACGGATCCAAGGCCCCCTGGTCGGTCGTGCGGCATTGCCGATCGCGATTGCCGAGCGGTTGGTCTCGCTCGTCTCCGAGCGGCTGCGCGAGGAACTTCTGGTGCGCCATGCCTTGCCCGAAGATGTTGCCAGTGACCTGGTGCTGGCGGCGCGTGAACGCGCGACGCTGAACCTGTCGGGCAACGGTCAGCCTGTGGAGGAGCTGGTCGCTGAGCTGCATCGGAACGGCCGGCTCAGCGGGTCAATCATGGTGCGGGCGGCCTGCACCGGTGACATTCCTTTTCTGGAAGCGTCCTTGGCAACAAAGGGACAGGTGCCGCTTCGGAACGCCCGGGCCCTGATCCATGATCCAGGCGGGAAGGGCTTCGACGCTCTGATCGAGAAGGCGGGTTTGCCTGCAGGGGACAAGTTGGTCCTGCGTTGCGCCGTCGACGTGGTACGTGAGACCGAGATGAGCGACAGGCCGGACGCATTTGCGCATTTCGGCCGGACCGTGATCGAACGGGTCCTGACCACTTTTGATGCCGATCAGACCGGGGTGTCCGAGCAGGACGCGGCCTATCTGGTGCAGCGGCTGGAAGGGTTCTCCGCCGGCCGGTAGCGGGCCTATCGATCGTCCGAGCTGACGACCCGATTTCGTCCGCCATTCTTGGCGAGGTACAAGGCTTGGTCGGCGCGCTCCAGCATCTGCTCGATGGTGTCGTCGCGTGTTCTTGCGTGAGCGATACCGATGCTGACGGTGCAGGAGATCCGGTCGCCTTTCTTGATGTCGAAGCTTTGGGTCTCGAAGGCCGAGCGGATCCGTTCTGCCAAAGCGGTAGCCTGAGCGTCCGAAGTCTCGGGCATCAGAAGCGCAAATTCCTCTCCACCCAAGCGGCCGAACAGGTCGGAATCCCGGATCAGATCCATCGTCATGTTGGAAAGGCCGGCGATCACGATATCGCCCGCCGGGTGACCCCAGGTGTCGTTCACCGACTTGAACTTGTCGATGTCCATCATGGCGAGGGAGACCGGGTGGTCGTAGCGCGCAGCACGTCTGAGTTCCGCTTTCGCCTCGGCGACCCACGCCCGCCGTGTCATGGCGCCGGTCAGTGCGTCAGCGGACGCGGTCTGGCGCAACTCAATGCTGTCCATCAGGATCTTCGCGAAGTTCGAGAGGATCTCGACTTCCTCGAGGGTGAACGTGCGGGGGGCGGTTCCGATCGCGCACAGACTGCCTATATTGTATCCGTCGGGCGTGGTCAGCGGAAATCCGGCATAGCTGACGACGTTCGGCTCGCCGGCCACGAAGGGGTGATCGGCATAGAGTGGATCCACCCGGGCGTCGGGAATCAGGAGGGCGCCGGATTGGTCGATGGTCCGAGAGCAGAACGACAATTCCCTCGGGAACTCCTGGGTATCGATGCCGCGCCGGGCCTTGAACCAATGGCGACGCCGGTCGATCAGCGACACTCCGCTCATCGGGACATTGAGGGTCTGCCGGACCAATGTCGCGACGAGTTCAAAAGCCGTTTCCTCCCGGGTGTCCAGAATGTCGAGCCGTTCCAGGGCCCGAACCCGGCCTTCCTCGTCGCCCAGCTTCGTGTCGAACATGTGAATGGCTCTCTATTCCGATTCCGAGAAACACTGTCGTCAAACAGGAGGCGGTGTATACGCTTTCCGCTGCGAACACCTTAAGTGAAACCTCATGCCGCGTCCTTAAACCCAAGGAACATTTTGGTGAATGAATTGCAGAACAGTGCCGATCTCGATCACCTGGCGCTGGATCAGCGCGCCAAGCTGCCGGATTCCCTTCGGGTTCTGCTGGCCGATCTTCCGCGCACCGATTGGGAACGCCATGAGAACTTCGGTGGGCTGACCCAGTTCTGGCTGCAGCGACATCTGATGTTTCGTCAACTTTCCGAGATGCTGATCTCTGAAGCACAGGCATTCCGAGATCGGGAGGTTCCCGCCGCCGACTACGCCCCGCGCCTGAGCCAGGTGGCCGGGCTGTTCCTGGGGCAGCTGAATGAGCATCACAGGATGGAGGATGCGCATTACTTTCCGCAAATGACCCGCCTTGAACCGCGCCTTGTAGCGGGGTTCGAGATTCTCGACCGGGATCATGTCGTCCTTGAGGGGGGACTGAACGGTCTGGTGGAGGCGACGAATGCTGTCCTGCGCGCGATACAGACCGGTCGGGACGGCCAGGACCCGGCGGCGGCACTCGAAACCTCCCTATCGGCCTTCGCGCCTCTGCTGGAGCGTCATCTGACGGACGAGGAGGACCTTGTGGTGCCGGTCATACTCAAGAACGGCGTGAGGTGAAGCCCGTTCTGCTGCGGGCGTCCAGATCGCCGGGCCGGTTCACCCAAAGGCCCCGTAGAAATGCGAGATGCCGACGGTGATCTCCTTGATTGTGGCATCGATCTCCCGCAGCGGGTCCGCGATAGTGGCCTTGATTTCGGGATAGCCCGCCTGATTCGCCTCCGCCTCTCGCGGCTCCTCGAGGGCGGCGAAGGCAAAGGGTGTGGTCCGGGAACTCGGATAGATCAGCTCGATCATGTCGGCGACTTCCGAAAATCGAAGATCCAGTGCCAGATCGATCAGGCTCTCATGGGTCATCTCATGACGATGGGAGAAAACCGGTGTCGAGGCCGTCAGGAAAAAGCCCTCCATGATCAGAACCAGCCGGGTCGCGTGCAGGACATAGAGTTCCGCGTCGAAGGTCTCATCGCCGACACCTGTCGTGGTGGTGTCGTGGAACACCGCATCGAGTTGCCGGCGGTCCCGCGACAGCAGGTTGGCGAGCCGGTGAATGGCGTGGTCCAGGGCCCGTTCGTGGAGCCGGTCGGCGATCCGGTAGGCGACCTTGGCGGTCTTGTCATCGTCGGTCCGGGCCGCCTGAATGGTCCAGAAGCTGGGGCTGAACAGATCGGCATAGGTCCGCAGGACCGACATGCTGGTCAGTCGTCGGGCGCGCAACGCCAAGCGGACCAGCCGCTCCAATCGTTGCGAGCGGTTCATATTTGCCACGAACCGCTCCGGCTCCCGGGCCGCCGCCGAACCGAGCCCGCCCGAGACATTGGCAGGCGCGGCGATCTGCTGGAGCGAGGCATTGTGCGGGATGGCGCGGAGCGAGCGGGAGACGTCGTCCTTTGACGTCCCGCTCTGGCGCCGGGCCTTGCGGGAGCCCGTGTTCGGCAGAAGGTTGGGCGGAAACCCGCTGAGGACCTCCCGGTAATGGGGGTCGTCGAACAACCCCTCCTGCCAGGACTTCACCGCCCGGTAGATGTCCCAGGAGAAATCGATATCCGCATAGAACGCGTCCTGAATATCCCGGGTCGGAGGCGCGAAGGCCCAAGCCGTGATGCCGCGGATTGTGCCGGCGGCCAGGGACGCCGTGCCGAAATGCAGATAGCCGTCTCCCCCCTGAAAACTCATCTCCGGCAGGATTTTAAGCCGCTCATGCGCGTAGCGGGCGCGTGCCCAAGGGGTAACCAGATGGTCAAACCGTTCGATCAGGCTGCCCGGATAACCACCCCGACCCATGCTTTCCCCATGGGTGTTGAACAGCACGACCTCGACGTCCCGGATGTCGCGCTCGGCAAGGGCGCGGGCCAGCTGGATGTGCAGCCGCTCGATCGCCAGATTGGCCCCGATCTGCCCCATGAAACGGCCGCTGTCGGAGAATCCGAACTGCACGCTCAACCGGCCCCGGTCGCGGATATAGTCCACATAACCCGGCTCGTCCAAGAGCCGCTCCATGAAGCGTCCGCCGCGTTCGATCACGTTCGGCGTCTCGAACAGAGGCGAGATGTCCAGCTTGTGGTCGATCCCGTAGAGCCGGGCGAGGTAGATCGTTCCCATGATGGTGGCCGGGGCCTCGATCTCGGCGATCAGGAACCGGACCGGGGTGTCGGAATCCACATGCTTCAGGATCTGGGCACACAGCATCAACTGCCGGCGGGCGGTCATCTGTTCCTGGAAGATCATGCCGAAGTTGACCTGCTGGCCCTTGGCGGAGAGCGCTTTCTCGGCGGCGGCGGCAAGCGCCCTCCGGTCGTGAAACTCGCTCAGACCGGATAATCCGAGGTCGTTCTGCACGGCGGAGCGGACCTGGGCGGCATTGACCCGAAGGTGGATCTCCGCCAGCCCCAAGCCCATCGCCGACATTTCGGCGGCGACCACGCACAGGGCCTTCTTCCGTTCGGTGTCGGGTTCCGCCGCGATGATCTCCGACAGGGTCTTGATCACCGGTTGAATGGAGGTCAGTCGGTGCGGACCCTCGGCAGTCAGCCGGTTGGCGGCGGCGACGATCCGGTCCGGATTCTCAAGGTCGCCGGAAAACAGCTCCGCCTGTGCCTCGGCCTCGCGCCCGGCACCGCGCAGGCGGGAAGCCAGATCCGCGGTATCCGCACCGCCGATCGCCTCCAGCGCGTCGGCATAGCGATGCAACTGAACCGATTTCTCACCCAATCGAATGCCGATGGTCTGCGCCCAGTGGATATCGGTCCTGCCGTCCAGGTCGTAGCCGACCCAGGTGGCGAGCCGGAGCGGGGCCGGCAGGATCGTCCACCAGGGCCCGTCCACATGGGATTCGAGCCAGGTGAGGATTGTTCCGGCCAGCGTTCGGAGGGCGTCCTGGGCGTTCAGGATGGTGGCGTGGGCGTCTTCGTGCTCGTCCCACAAGGTCACGGTGGAATCGGGCGCATGCGGCAAGCCGGCCAGGGCATCTGCCCCGGCGCTTTCGTCCGCAATCGATGCCAAGGCCCGGCGCAGCTTGCGCGACATGGCGAAGGTCGGGTGCGCGGTGAAGACGATCCCGGTCTGCGGGCTTTCCAGCGTCGACTTGATTTCCTCGAAGCTCTTGCCCTTCAGCGCCGCCAGAGCGGTATCGACCGTCTCCGTAAGGGGGCCCCCCGGCGCCTGATCGCCAAGACGCTTCGCGCGGTCGAACAGCGCGTGATCGCCGATCTGCTTGACCATGTTGCGGAGGCCCGGGAGGTCGACGGAGCCGTCGTCCAGATGCTCGTGGAGGTCGATCGCAAGGCTGCGGACGCTCGTCGCCATTGGATCGTGGCGCGCCGCTTCCGTGTGTGTCGCAAGCCGCTCCAGACACCAGGAACGGAGCGCATCGGGCGCCGGGGCCGGGTTATCGAAATTCATACAAGAGTCTCCATCTACACCGCGCGCCCGTGCGGGTGATCCGATGATCTCTTGGCGTCCTCCCTCGGAGTGGCCCAGGGCTGTTCTTGAGCCTTTTTGGGTAGATGACGCATCAAGGCCCCCTGGAAACCGCGCGTCAATGAGCAGATTAGCACCGATCCCGATGGATGGAAAATCGGTCCGGCCTGTTGAGCGAGACTGAAGCATCCACATCCCGCGCGGAATCAGCAGATATTGGCGTTGCCCGCTGGTCTCCGCACCGTAATCCCCTACATTGAAGGAGGAAAAGATGCCGGCAACAGGCATCGGAAAGAACCGCTGCGGCAGTGAGGAGGAAACCCTTTTGGTAGATCGATCCCCGAATACGAGATTGGCTCAGAATGCCATGGCGTTCATCCTGGCGGGTGGTAGGGGCAGCCGCCTTATGGAACTCACGGATCGCCGGGCGAAACCGGCGGTGTTCTTCGGCGGCAAAAGCCGGATCATCGATTTTGCCCTGTCCAACGCGATGAATTCCGGGATCCGCAAGATCGGCGTCGCCACCCAGTACCGTGCGCACAGTCTGATCCGACATCTGCAGCGCGGCTGGAGCTTCTTTCGGGCGGAGCGGAACGAGTTCCTCGACATCATGCCGGCCTCGCAGCAGCCGAGCGGCGAATCCTGGTATCTGGGGACGGCCGATGCGGTCACCCAGAATATCGACATCATCGACGGCTACGAGCCTGAGTACATCGTGATCCTGGCCGGTGACCACATCTACAAAATGGACTACGAGCTGATGCTCCGCCAACACGTGGAGACCGGAGCGGATGTGACCGTCGGATGCCTCACCCTGTCGCGCAAGGAAGCCTCCAGTTTCGGGGTGATGGCGGTGGACGAGGCGTCCAATATCAAGGATTTCGTCGAGAAGCCGGCGGATCCGCCGAGCATCCCTGGCAATCCCGAGATGTCGCTCGCCAGCATGGGAATCTATGTCTTCGACTGGAAGTTCCTGCGAAACCTGCTGCGGGAAGATGCGGAGAACGCGGGTTCCAGCCACGACTTCGGCAAGGATCTGATCCCTTACCTGGTGAAGAACGGCAAGGCGGTCGCCCATTACTTCTCGGATTCCTGCGTGACCAGCGGCTACGAGAAGGAGCCCTATTGGCGGGATGTGGGAACCGTGGATGCGTTCTGGGAAGCCAATATCGATCTGACCGATTTCGTTCCCAATCTGGACATTTTCCACGAGGAATGGCCGATCTGGACCTATGGCGAGGTCGTCCCGCCGGCGAAGTTCGTCCACAATCAGGAAAACCGGCGCGGCAGTGCCGTGAATTCGATGGTTTCGGGGGGATGCATCATCTCGGGCACGAACATCGAGCGCTCGCTGCTGTTCACCAAATGCCATACCCATTCCTATTCCGAGCTGTTTGGCGTGGTGGCCTTGCCGAGCGTTGTGGTGAACCGGCATGCCCGCCTGTCGAAGGTGGTTGTTGATCGCGGGGTGCAGATTCCGGAGGGTCTGGTCGTCGGAGAGGATCCGGTCGAGGACGCGCGATGGTTCCGGAGAACCGCGACCGGAATCTGTCTGATCACCCAACCGATGGTCGACGCCTGGTCCGCTGCCCGATGAAAGTTCTGTTCGTCGCCTCCGAATGCGCGCCGCTGGTGAAGACCGGCGGACTGGCGGACGTGGTGGGCGCGCTCCCGAAAGCGCTGACGGCGGCGGGGACCAACGTGCGCGTCCTGCTGCCGGGCTATCGGGAGGTGATGGCCTGGCTGTCGATTCAGGCCGAGGAGCCGGTCGAGGTCGCGACGTTCGGCGATCTGTTCGGCGAGGCGGGCCGGGTCCTTGCCGTGCGTGGGGCCGGGCTGGACATTCTGGTGCTCGACGCGCCGGGGCACTTCGATCGGGAGGGGCCGATCTATGTCGGGTTCGACGGGGCGGACTGGCCGGACAATCCGTTCCGGTTCGGCGCGCTCGCGCGTGTGGCGGTTGAGATCGCCGCAAACGGCCTTTCGGACAACTGGGCGCCGGACCTGATCCATGCCCATGACTGGCAGACCGGTCTGATCCCGATCTACCTGGAAGAGCGGGCGGCAGCGCGCGTGCCGGTGGTCTTCACCATCCACAACATCTCCTACCAGGGCCGGTTTTCCGCCGGATCCCGCAGGCGGCTGGGATTGCCTGAGGCCGGGTTCACCAGCGAGGGTTACGAATTCTACGGCCAGATCAATTTCATGAAGGCGGCCCTGGTCGGCGCCGATGCGGTCACCACCGTCAGCCCGACCTACGCCCGAGAACTGGAAAGTCCGGCATTCGGCAACGGTCTTGAGGGCGTGCTGGCGGCTCGGGCCGCCCATGGGACGCCCTTGACCGGAATCCTGAACGGGATCGATGAGGAGGTATGGGATCCGGCGGTTGATCCTGCTGTGGCGCCATTCGATGTGAAGCATCTTTCCGCCCGGGACCGCGGTAGGCAGGGGCTGGCGGCCGAATTTGGACTCAAACTGGATCGGGCGGCACCGCTGTTCGGCGTGGTCAGCCGGCTGACGGAACAGAAGGGGCTGGATCTGCTGCTGGCGGATGTTCCGCGTCTGGTCTCGGCGGGCGGAGGGCTGGTGCTGCTCGGCTCGGGCGACGCGGCGCTGGAGGCGGCCTTTCGGGAGGCTACGGCTCGGTACCCCGACCGTATCGGCATCCGGATCGGGTACGACGAAGATCTGGCGCACCGTATTTATGCCGGTGCGGATGTGATCGCGGTTCCGTCCCGGTTCGAGCCCTGCGGCCTGACCCAGATGTACGCCATGCGCTATGGCGCTCTGCCGTTGGTGGCCCGGACCGGTGGTTTGGCCGACAGTGTGATCGATGCGAATGACGCAGCGTTGCGGGCCGAGGTCGCGACTGGATTTCAGATCGAGCCCGGTTCGCAGGCGGCTTTCTCCGACGGTCTGGAGCGGGTGTTCGCCCTGTATCGGGATCGCAGGGCCTGGCGCGGGATGCAGCGCAACGCGATGCGCCACCCGGTCGGGTGGGACAAGGCGGCGGGAGCCTATGTCGAACTCTACAGCGGGCTTCTGGGGGTCGGCTGAAAGCCCTGATCCAGCTGACGGTCGGCCACTTTCCGGATCGCGCGTTCGAGCTCCGGGTCCTTTCTGGCCAACCGGTTGAAGTCGCGCCGGGTCAGGACCAACAACCGGCAGAACCCGCGTGCGACAATCTCGGTGCTGCGTCGGCGGGTCGGCGCGATCAGGGCCAGCTCTCCGAAGAAGTCGCCATTCGAGAGCAGGACCTCACGGTCCAGGCCGCGCACCTCCAGCACGCCAGAGGTCACGAAGAACATTTCGCTGCCCCGCGCATCCCGCGCGGCCACGACCTCGCCCGGAACGGCGAACCGGTTGCGAAGCCGATTGGAGATCGTGGCCAGACGCTCGGGTCCCAGATCGGCGAACAGGGGCACGCTGCCGACCAGCCCTGCAAGTTCCAGCCGCAGATCGATCTTCGGCAGCTTGTAGAGGCGGCCCATGCGCTGGTCGAGCTCGCGGAGCAGTGAACGGTGCAGTTCCTGGCCGATGATGCCCTCCCGGAACAGCTCGTCGTACCGGGTGCGTTCGCGGCGCGCGCCGGCCCGCATCAGCAAAAGGACCTCCATGTTCTTGGTGTAGGCGGGATACTGAAGGCCGATGACGTCGATTTCACCGCGGACCAGGGCAAGGCGCTTGTGATGCAGATCTTTCAGGTTCGCGGCCGCGTCGGGGCCGACCATCGGCAGGATCACGCGGTCGATGAATCCGTCGAGTTCCCGGACGACCGTCTCGGTCTCGAGCAGCATGGTCAGACGTCGCGCCAGCAGTTCCCGCAGCAGCCAATCGGAGAAGGCGAACCGATAGATCCAACTCGCGACCCGGAACTGCCAGGGAAACCGGACGCTGAGCTGCATCGAACTCTCGTAGCCCTCCCGCCCACCGAGCCGGGCGGCGTCGGCCATCCGCTCGGCATTCGTGCGCAGCACCCGGGTGGTGCGGGGTCCGACCGCGCCCTCCTCGAAGGCGCGCAGGACAAGCTGCAGCTCCTGGCTGGCAACGATGGTGATGCCCAACCGCAGACGTTCGCCGAACGGGATCGAGACCCCCTTGATGCTGGCGAGAATTTCCTGGATGTGGGGCTCGTAGGCTGCCCGCATGTCAGCGATCACAGCCTCGTCCATCTTCCGTTCGCGGGCGAGATCGACGACATGCTCCTGCACTTCCTCCTGGGCACCGGCGACGATCCGCTCGCGCAGGGCCAGATCTCCCGGGGAGAGACGGTCCAGACCCAGACGCCGGGTAACCGCCGCCAGGGTTGAGGCGTTGAGCAGCAGGGTGAGGAAGACGTAGCCGGCACCGACCGCGGCGATCAGCTCCGCGTCCTCCTCGTCCAGCCCGGGCACATCGGCCAGGCTGAGCGCGAGCACCAGGGTGACCGCGCCGCGCACGCCCCCCCAGACGGCAAGAGTCTTCTGGTCGCTTGTGATCGGCGTGGACAATCCCAGCTTGGTCAGAAGCGGGAGCAGGCCGAACAGAACCCCGGCGCGGGCACCGATCGCGGCCAAGTAGACGACGATGATCAGCAGGACCTGGATCCCGTTGATCGACAGCAGCATGAACGGCGCCATGGTCGCGGCCAGCAGCAGGATCAGATTGTTGGCCCAGAATCCGATCTGGCTCCACACGCGGGTCATGGTCCGCCAGTTCCGGGGCCCCATGCGCAGGGTTCCTCCGGTCGAGATCGCCAGGCTGGCGAAGACGACGGCCACAACGCCGGAGGCGCCCAGAACCGTGTCGGCGACGATGTAACAGCCATAGGCCAGTGCCACGGTCATCGTCATCTCGGCGACCGCCGATCCGCCCAATATGCTGAACACCCGGCTGACCAGCCAGCCCATCAGGAAGCCCGTGGCGGCTCCGACGCCGAACGCGTAGCCGAACCCTGCCACGAAACTCGAGGCCTGGATCGGCTGATTGGCGGCGATGGCGCCGGCGATCAGCGAGAACAGGGCGATCGCGGCCGCATCGTTCAGCAGGCTTTCCCCCTCGAGGATCACCAGCAGGCGTCTGGGCGCCCCGATCTGCTTGAATGCGGTGATCACGGCTGCCGGGTCGGTCGTGGATACCGCCGCACCGAGCAGGAGGCAGCCGAGCAGGCCCACCGGGGCCACCAGCCACAGCAGGACACCGACCGTGCCGGTGGCGAAGAT
Source organism: Alphaproteobacteria bacterium (assembly GCA_024742605.1). Classification (GTDB taxonomy): domain Bacteria; phylum Pseudomonadota; class Alphaproteobacteria; order Thalassobaculales; family Thalassobaculaceae; genus JANSYC01. The sequence continues at coordinate 27,818 of JANSYC010000020.1, forward strand.
CACCGCCACCACCGCCATGGTGACCACAACGCTGGCGTCCTCGACCAGACGGCGGACGTTGACGTGAAGCGCCATCTCGAACAGCAGGGGCGGCAGGAAGATCAGCAGGAGGGAGCGGTTGTCGAAGGCCAGGGTCTCGAACAGCCAGCGATCATAGTCCTCCAGCGCCAGGCTCATCGGATCGAATCCGAATCCGAGCGAGATCGAACCGTAGACGAGCCCTGCCGTCCCGATCACAACCGGCAACGGCAGCCGCAGCCGGTCGGCGACCGGTGTGGCGATGGCCACGAACGCGAACACCACGCAGATCGCGGTCAAGGCGAAGATCAACAGATCCATGGAGGTGTCGGTCCCACTATGCGGACGGCGAAGGTCGGTACGAAGACAGATCTAGATCAAAGGTCCGGCGGAAGTATGGCACACTCCGAGACGGAAATTTCCAGCCGCCCCCAAACACATCGAGCACATCATGACCGAACCCACCGACAAAGCCACCACCGCGGACGACGGGTCTGGGGATCGGCCGGCGGTGGCCATCGGGATGCTGCTGTTCGGCATGTTTCTGTTCACCGCAATGGACGGGATGGCGAAAACGCTAGCCGGTCAGGGGCTTCCGCCGGAGCGGATCACCTTGCTCCGTTTCCTGCTGGTGATGCTCATGCTGGTCCCCGTGGTGGCGCTGAAATGGCAAGACCGGCCCTTGCGGACCAGGCGGCCGGGTCTGCACATCCTGCGTGGGGTGCTGCTGATCAGTTCGGCGACCCTGTTCGTCTACGCGATGCGTTCGCTGCCGTTGGAGACCGCGACCGCGATCGGGTTCGTCTCGCCGCTCTACGTGACGGCCCTGTCGATCCCGTTCCTGGGCGAGAAGGTCGGGGTTCGGCGGTGGATGGCGGTGATCGTCGGGTTCGGCGGGGTCATGGTGATCCTGCGCCCCGGGACCGACGCGTTCCAATTGGCGATGCTGATTCCGCTGCTTTCGTCGCTGCTGTGGGCCGCCGGACTGATCATCACCCGCTGGATGCGTGGACATGAAAGCCCGCTGACGATCCTGATCTGGTCCACGGGCAGCGGGCTGATCGCGGTCGCTCCGCTGGGTCTGTATGGGTGGGAGAGCCCGACCTGGCCTCAGCTCGGACTCCTGGCCCTGATCGCGTGCTGTCATATGGCCGGACAGTATCTGACGATCCGTGCCTTCATGATGGCCTCCGCCTCGATGCTCGCACCATTCTCGTACAGTACGATCATCTGGGCGACCCTGATCGGGGTCTTCGTCTTCGGATCGTTCCCGGACATGCCGACCCTGATCGGAACGACGGTCCTGGCCGCCTCCGGACTCTACGTCTGGTATCGGGAACGCCAGCGGGCGATCGAACCGACCGTTCCCGGGGGCTCGATCGCCGAGGTGGCGCAGGACCTCATCCCGTCGACTGACACTGACGGTGCGGAAGCCGACAAGCGGGAGGCTTAGCCGGCGATCGGTGTGCCGCCGCCGGCCGGAGCGGCCTTATGCGGCTCGCGCAGCAGTTTCCAGCCAAACCTGACGAGAAGGATCCCGCTCAGGGTCCCGAGAGTGATAATGGCGAACCCTGCGCCTCCGGTCGCCAATGCGGCGGAGGCCACCAGCATCGACAGCCCGACCGCGAACAGCATCGTGATGCCGATCGACAGGATGGAGGGCAGGAGGAAGGCCTGCATCCGCTGCGCGTCCCGCTCAAGCCAGCGGGCGGAGAGGGGCAGAGCGATCGCGCCGAGGGCCAGCAAGGCCAGCGCGGAGGACAACTCAACCAGAATCAGTTCCATGTTCTTCAATCCGGCCCCGAATGCTATCGGCGTCGGGCCGGGGCGACCTGAGACGCCTGCTTACAATGAGGCCTAAGGGGCCGGGCAATCGATGACATTTCGTCCGGTAAGCGGTGCACCGGACGCATAGCTCCCTAGAGTCTCTTGGCACGCAATCTCAGCGCGTTGCCGATCACCGAGACCGAGCTCAGGCTCATCGCCGCCGCGGCCAGCATCGGGCTCAGGAGCAGCCCGGTTACCGGATACAGGACGCCAGCCGCGATCGGCACGCCGACCGCATTGTAAACGAAGGCGAAAAACAGGTTCTGTCGGATATTGCCCATGGTCGCCCGGCTCAACCGGATCGCGCGGACCAGACCGTTCAGATCGCCTTTGACCAATGTGATCCCGGCGCTTTCGATCGCCACATCGGTGCCGGTGCCCATGGCGACGCCCACATCCGCCTGGGCCAGGGCAGGGGCGTCGTTCACCCCGTCACCGGCCATGGCCACGATCCGGCCTTCGTCCTGCAGCCGTTTGATGACCGCATGCTTCTGCTCCGGCAGGACGTCCGCCTCGACCCGGTCGATTCCCAGTTCCTGTGCGACCGCTCCTGCGGTGGTCGCGTTGTCGCCGGTCAACATGACCACCGTCATGCCTTCCTCGTGCAGTGCCTTGAGGGCGGCGGCGGTTGTCGGTTTGATCGGGTCGGACACCGCGACCAGTCCGGCGAGCGCACCGTCGACCGCCACGAACATGGCGGTTGCCCCGCGCGCCCGGAGCGCCTCCGCGTCGGACATCAGGGCGTCGAGAGAAATGTCGCTTTCCTCCAGGAACGCCGCGTTCCCCAAGAGCAAGATCTTGCCGCTGACCGTGCCGCGCACCCCCCGTCCGGTGACGGACGAGAAATCCTGGGCATCGGGGATCTGCAGGCCTTGGTCCCGTGCCCCTGCCACAATCGCATTTGCCAGGGGATGCTCGCTCGCCCGTTCGAGCCCGGCGACCATCGCCAGAAGGGTATCGGACTCCATGTCGCCGACGGTCCGCACTTCGGTCAATTTCGGCTTGCCCTCGGTCAGCGTACCGGTCTTGTCGACCACCACGGTATCGACCTTCTCCATCCGCTCGAGCGCTTCGGCGTTCTTGATCAGCACACCCGCCTGCGCGCCCTTGCCGGTTCCGACCATGATCGACATCGGAGTGGCCAGACCGAGCGCGCAGGGGCAGGCGATGATCAGCACCGAGACGGCGGCCACCAGCGCATGACTCATTTGCGGTTCCGGGCCGAAGATCGCCCAGGCGGCGAAGGCCAGGATCGCGATCCCGATCACCGCCGGTACGAAATAGCCCGCCACATGGTCGGCCAGCTTCTGGATCGGCGCGCGGGAGCGTTGCGCCTCCGCCACCATCTGGACGATCCGGGACAGCATGCTGTCGCCGCCGACTTTCTCGGCCTCGACGATCAGCCCGCCGGTGCCGTTGAGGGTGCCGCCGATGACCTTGTCACCGGCCTGCTTTTCGACCGGAATGGGCTCTCCCGTCACCATGCTCTCGTCGATCGAGCCATGGCCGTCGACCACGACGCCGTCGACCGGGACGCTCTCGCCGGGACGCACGCGCAGCCGGTCGCCGACCGCGATCCTGTCGAGCGCCACGTCCTCGTCGCCCCCGTCGTCGGTGATCCGCCGTGCGGTTTTGGGCGTCAGGTCCAGCAGTGCCTTCAGGGCGCCGCTGGTCTGTTCGCGGGCGCGGAGCTCCATCACCTGACCCAGAAGGACCAGTGCGATGATCACCGCCGCCGCCTCGAAATACAGCCCGACCCGTCCGTCCGCGCCCTGGAACGAGGCTGGGAAGATATCGGGCGCCACGGCGGCTACGACACTGTAGGCGTAGGCGGCCCCGGTCCCGATGGCGATCAGCGTGAACATGTTGAGGTTAAGGGTCCGGATCGACGACCAGCCGCGCTCGAAGAAGGGTTTGCCGCACCACAGGACGACAGGGGTCGCCAGAACGAGTTCCGTAAAATCCAGGGCCCGGCCCGGAAGTCCCGAGAACATCTCCGGAATCAGGTGTCGGCCCATTGCCAGAACCATGACCGGCAAGGCCAGCGCCAGGCTGATCCAGAACCGGCGGGTCATGTCGACCAGTTCGGGGTTCGGGCCCTGATCGACCTCGACCGTGGTGGACTCCAGGGCCATACCGCAGATCGGACAGCTGCCGGGCTGATCCTCCATAATCTCCGGGTGCATCGGGCAGGTGTATTGGGTCTTGGTCATTTTCTGCGCCGGGTTGGCCGGCTCCAGCGCCATGCCGCATTTCGGGCAGCTGTCGGGGGTGTCGCTCCACACACCGGGGCACATCGGACAGATGTATCCGCCGCGTCGCTTTTCGTCCTCGGACACCTCTCTGTCGTGGTGGTGGCCGTGCGCGTGGCAGGAGGGTGCGGCCTGCTCCGGCTTCGCGGCATGACAGGACGGGGCATCCGACTTCGCCTGTGCGGCGTGGCAGCTCGGCGTCGGGTCGGCGGACATGGCGTTCTCCTGGTGCAGGCATCGTCGTAGGACGCCCCGCATATGGGGCTTCCTGTAACTGGAAGGTCAAGGGCGCCTGACGCAGTGTCGTCCAGAGGTTATAAAGCTCGGGCCCCTTTCAGTTTGAGGCTTGGCCGATGTCCGAGACACACGATCCCGCCACCTATGCCACCTATCCCACCTTTCTGGGCCTGCGGAGCGCATCGCGCTCGGCGGCGTTCACGATCGCGGGTGTCCCGTTGGATCTGGGGACCACCAACCGGTCAGGAACCCGGTTCGGGCCGGCGGCAATCCGGGTGGCAAGCCGGATGCTGGTCGACGGTGCGCATCCGGATACCGGCTTCGATCCCCGCACGCTGGATCTTGCGGATATCGGGGATTTCCAGCCGGTCATCGGGGATATCGCAGCCTCCCATCGGCAGATCGAGGCGGCGGCGCAGGGATTGCCCCATCTCATCGCACTCGGCGGTGATCACAGCATGACTCTGCCGCTGATGCGGGCCCTGTGCGCACGGACCGGTCCGATCGGACTGGTCCATTTCGATGCCCATGTGGACACCTGGTCGGACAATTTCGGTCAGGTCCTGGCCCATGGCTCGCCATTCTACCACGGCATCAAGGAGCGGCTGGTCGACCCCAGGCGGCATATCATCCTCGGCGCGCGGTCGCCGATCGGGACCGAAACCCTGTCCTGGACCAAGGACCAGGGCGTCACTGTTCTGTCGGCGGAGGACATTCACCTGTCCGCGCTCGACGCGGTCGTCGCACGGGTGCGCCGGGTGGTGGGGCAGGGGCCGACCTATCTGACCTTCGATATCGACAGCCTGGACCCCTCGGCCGCGCCCGGCACCGGCACGCCGGAGATCGGAGGTCTGTTCAGCTGGCAGGCCCGGGCGATCTTGCGCCGGCTGACGGGTATCAATTGGGTCGGGATGGACGTGGTCGAAGTGGCGCCTGCCTATGATGTCTCGGAGATCACGGCCCTGGCGGCGGCCCATATGGTGTTCGAGTATCTGTGCCTGCAGGGATGACGGCTAAGGGCCGTCGGTCAGTGCGCCAGCGATGTTCCGCCATTCCTGACGGAGCGGGTCGGAACAATGGGGGCGCCCCGCGCGCCGGTACCAGTATCCGGCGTTGCTTTCATCCCCTTCCACCCGGTGCAGATACGCGTGCACCCAGGCCGCGTCCTCTCCGGTATCCGATTGGGCCGCCTGATGCGCGCGCGCCCAGTCCCCCTTGGCTTGCCACCAAAGGCCGAGCAGAGCGGAGTTCAATCCCTCAGGAGGCTGCTCCGCTGTAAGGCTGTCATCGAAGCTCTTGAAATCCATGGCTGGCTTTCCCTCGACGTTGTTCTACCGCATTCGGCGCGCCATTGATCCCGATCACATCCGATCCGCCGAGCCCGCGCCGATGACGGACCGGCCCGCCGGTCGCGCGCGGCGCGACCTAACGTCTTGTTAACGCATTTCCCGCAAAGTCGAAAAAAAGCGTATCATAAACATCTTATGCAGCCGAGACAGGTGTACGCGATGGCCGGTTCGGATCCTCGTGATCCTTTTGAGGATGAGAGCTCTTTGCGATTGATGCCGTCGTCTGCATTGAGTGCAGAGCCGGAGGAGGCCGCCGTCGAGGACGGCTGGGAGTCAAAGATCGGGGGCGCGGAATTCACCCATCTGATGACCACCCACGAAGCTTTTCTGAAATCCGGAAACCTGGACGCCCGCCTGAATGTGGCTGGTGCCGTCGTTGAGGGTATCCAGGCAACCGAGCTGGATATGTCTGGGGCTGTCTTCACGGCTTCCACGCTGCGGTACTGCACGTTCTGGCGGTCGAAGTTCGATGAGGCGATCTTCGATCGGGCGACGCTGCGGGGCGCTGTGTTCGAGAACAGCAGTTTCATCGATGCGAAGATGCGCGGCGCGATTCTGCGGGGGGCCAGCTTCAAGGGCGCGGACATGACGGGGGTGGATCTGAGCCCCAACCGCTATGGCGGGGGAAATCAGCCATCGGATCTGGTCGGCGCAGGCTTGTCCGAAGCCAATCTCAGCGGCGTGCGCATGGCGGAAGCGGATCTGGAGCGGGCGGATCTGAAGGATGCCAATCTCGACGATGCGGACATGCGCCATTGTAACCTGTTCGAAGCCAATTTCGCCGGTGCGACCCTGAAGGGCGCCAATCTGGCGAACGCCAATCTGGCCGGTGCCAATCTGGAGGGGGCCGATCTGACGGGGGCCGATCTGAGCGGTGCGACCCTGCGGAATGCCAAGCTGTCGAACACGGTTCTCGACGGTGCCAATCTCAGCGGAACCGGTCTCAACCGGGCCTACGAGCACCTGGACGCGGACATGCGGGGCGACATGGATCGGCATGTGGAATGGGTGATGTCCGAGGGCAAGAGCGGCAAACGGCTGTCCTGGGCTGGGAAGACGATCCGGTCGCTCGACCTGTCGAATTTGGATTTCACGCTTGCCGACCTGACCGGCATGGAGATCATCGGGGTGAAGTTCAGAGGCGCCTTCCTGACCGGCGCAGATTTCACCGGCTCCCGCCTGGAGCAGGTCGACCTGACCGCCGCCGATATGCGTGGGGCGAATATGACGGACACCAAGCTGAAGGGCGTGAACCTGCCCGACGCGCGCCTCGAAGATCTGGCGATCGAAACCCGCGACAAGCGCCGCAGGACGATTCAGACCCGGATGCCGAAAACCGCCCTCGGCTCGTGATTGCGGTCCCGCCTGCCTGCGGCCAATATGATACCCGAGCGCATCGCCGGACCGGTCTCCGGGAATCCGGGAAGATGCCGGGGATCATGGGAGGTGGGCATGCCGTCACGAGAGTCGTCAGCTACGGGCTACACCAGGCGGGACTGGGGCAGTCATCCGCCGCTGATCCATCCGGACTACAAGTCGACCGTACTGCGGGGGCCGACAAAGCCGCTGGTTCCGCTGCCGGCCGGTCTGACCGAGATGACGGGGCCGGTCTACGGGCATGAGGCGCTGGCGCCGCACGACGCTGATCTGACCCGCAACGGTGCGCGGAACGGCGAGCCGGTGGGGGAGCGGATCATCATCACGGGCCGGGTGCTGGACGAGCGGGGCCGGGCCGTCCCGAACGCTCTGATCGAGATCTGGCAGGCCAATGCGGCCGGCCGCTACGTCCATGCCGCCGATCAGCACGCGGCGCCGCTGGACCCGAACTTCTTCGGCGGCGGCCGCTGCGTCACCGACCAGGACGGACGATACAGATTCTACACGATCAAGCCCGGCGCCTATCCCTGGCCGAACCATTTCAACGCCTGGCGGCCGAACCACATTCACCTGTCGCTGTTCGGCACCGGTTTTCTGTCGCGCCTGGTGACCCAACTGTATTTTCCCGGAGATCCGCTTCTGGACCTGGACCCGATCTTCCTCGGGACACCGGCGGCGGCACGGGAGCGGCTCATTGCCAGGTTCTCGATCGACGCGACCGAGGAAGGCTTCGCGCTGGGCTACGAGTTCGACATCGTGCTGCGCGGCCCGCTGTCCACGCCGATGGAGGGCTGAGCCATGGCGGATTTCAAGCAAACCCCGTCCCAGACCGTCGGTCCGTATTTCGCCTACGGCCTGACCGCGAAGCAGTACGGCTATCCGCAGACTTCGATTGCCGAGGGCGTGCTCGCGGGCGACGACACCGAGGGAGAACGGATCACCCTGATCGGCCGCGTGCTGGACGGGGAGGGCAAGCCGATCCCGGATGCGATGGTCGAGATCTGGCAGGCCGACGCCCAGGGCCGGTATGCCCATACGGCCGACCCGCGCGGCTCGAACTCGACCTTCGTCGGATTCGGCCGTCTCGGAACCGGCACCGACCCGCAGAACCGGTTCCTGTTCCAGACCGTGAAGCCGGGGGCGGTCGGAGACGGACAGGCGCCGCACATTACGCTGATCCTGTTCATGCGCGGCCTGCTGACCCATCTGTATACACGGGTGTACTTCTCGGACGAGGCCGATGCGAACGCGGCGGATCCGGTGCTCGCGGCGGTATCAGAGGATCGGCGCGACACACTGGTTGCCGCCCGCGAGGACGGCGCGCAGGGCGTGGTGTACCGGATCGATATCCACATGCAGGGCCCTTGCGAGACCGTCTTCTTTGACGCCTAGATGCGCGACTTGGCTTAGCCGTGGCCGGCTGTGCCCCGTTTGAGATCGCGGATCAGAAACCGGGCTGGATGAAGGGCCTCGGCCAGGGTCCGGTCGACCGGCAAGGGTTCGTCGAACATCAGGCTGGCCAGAAGTTCCGCCATGAGCGGCGCCGTGACCAATCCACGGGAGCCCAGTCCTGAGAGCACGAACAGCCCCGGTTTCAACGGAGCGAGACCTCCGGCGTGAACCGAGGCGTCCGTGCCGAGATGTGCGTAGGCGCTCCGGTAGCCGTCCGCCAGCGGCACCGGCCCCACCGCCGGAAGCTGATCCGGTGTCGACGCACGCAGGCTCGCCCGACCCGGGCCGGGGGCTGGCGAATCTTGGATTAATCTCTGAAGATGATCAGGCAATCCATTGAAATTACGTATATCGTCGTCAGAGAGTGCCGGTTGCGGCCAGAGGGTTGGATCGAATCCGCCGCGGTCGTAGGTGGCGCCCAAAGCGTGCACGCCGCCCTGCGCCGGTGCCAGATAGCCGCCATAGGTGATCACGGATCTGAGCCGCAGGCTGGCGCGGGTTGCCGGCTGGGCGGTGAGCTGGCCGCGGACAGACACCATCGGCAAACCTTCCAGGAGCGGATGACCGACGGCGCCGGAGCCGAGCGCCAGCACCGTGCCCACGACCTCCGGCGGGATCGCGTCTCCGATCCCGTCCGAGCGTTCGGGCCTATGCCGGCCTGCCAGCCCGGCGACCCAATCGACCGGGGAGATCCATCCGCCGCGCGCATAGGCAATCGCCGGACGGTCGAGCGCCACGCCGGCCAGGCGGCTCGCCTCCGCCGCATCGACCAGGCGTCCACCGACCGCGTCCAGAGCTCCCGCCTCCGCCAACCTCAGCAGACGCTTGGCCGCGATCCCGTCAACCGCCAGCTCGATGGCGCCGCACGGATTGTAGGGCACGCCCAGGCGGCCGATCTCGGCCAGGGCATGGCGGAAGGCGGCAGCCGACAGGGTGTCCGGCGGCGACGGGGCCACGGTCGGGCGGGGCATCAGGATGCCAACCGGATTGCCGGAGGCTTCCGCCGCCAGCCCGTCCCGCCGGTCGACCCAGCGCACCTCCCGCCCGCGTCGGCGGAGCGCCCGCACCATCGACGCCCCGGCGATCCCGGCCCCCACGACCAGAATGGGTCCATTGGCGACGCGCGGTGGCGGCCGGAACCAGGGCGGGGTCCTGTCGCTGTCCGGGCCCGCGAAAGTTCCCGCGATGCACGACCATTTGCTGCCGAAACCAGGGCGCTTGCGGATCTCGAAACCGACGGCCTGAAGCTTTCGTCGGACATCGCCCGCAGCGGTGAAGGAGGCCAGACGGGCGCCCGGGCGGCTGAGCCGGGCGATCTGGGCGATCACCCCCTCGGACCACATCTCCGGGTTCTTGGCCGGCGCGAACCCGTCCAGAAACCAGGCGTCCATACGCCCGGAAATCCCGCGCAGCGCCTCTTCGGCCTCGCCGATGACCAGGGTCAGACAGATGCGGTCCCGGGGAAACCAGATCCGGTGATGTCCGGGGCCGGGGCTCGGATAGCCGTCGACCAGTTGCCGGGCCAGCGGCGCCAGGTGCCGAAACGGTTTCAGGGCCTGTGCCAGCGCCCCGCGTCCGATCGGAAAGCCTTCGACCGAGACATAGTGAAGGATGCCGTCCGCCGGTCGCGTGTGCCGCCAGAGCTCCCAGGTCGCCAGGAAGTTCAGCCCGGTGCCAAACCCGGTTTCCCCGATGGCAAAGCTGTTGTGGTCGGCCCACGCGCTCGGCAGCTCGCAGCCCGCATGGAAAACATGTGCGGTCTCGGCCAGGCCGTTCTCGCGCGAGAAATAGACGTCGCCGAACCGCCCCGAGACGGGCGTTCCCTCGGTGAAGATCAGCTCCGGGTCGCCGGCGGGTCGGCGCATGGGGTCGTCCTCCAAACTGCGGCCCGCCATTGTCAGGGTCACGACGGCGCGCTATGGCTGCGAAAACATTATGCGAATTGCAAGCACGAAGATCTTGATGGGATCCACAGGGAGCAGATTTCATGGCCGATGACGGGGATCGCGAACCGCCAATTCTTCCGGATGATGAGCAGAAGCGGGTCGCCTTGAAGCTGATGCTGGAGGCCTGGGACGAAGCCGTGGCCCAAGGGGCATCGCCTGAAATGGTCGCTTCGTCCGCGATCTTCGCAGCTCTGACCGATATGATCGATACCTATGGCGAGAGCACGGTGGCCGATATGGTCGCCGAATGGCCGGAGCGGATTCGCGACGGGGAATTCACGCTCAAGGATGGGGACTGATCATGGTGGCGGGGGAGCATATCGGACGTACAGCGGTGGTGACCGGCGCCGCTCGCGGGATCGGCTTGGCGGTCGCACGGCGGCTGGCGGCGCTTGGCGCCCATGTGGTTCTGGTCGACCGCGATGAGGCGGCGCTGGCGGCGGCCGCCGAAAGCCTTTCGGGCGCGCGGGTGTCGACGCTTGCGCTGGACGTCGGAGATGAGGCTGCGGTCGCCCGGGCCATCGGTGGATTGGATTCCGTCCACATGCTGGTCAATTCGGCGGGCATCGCCGGGCCGACGGTGCCTGTGACGGAATACCCGTTGGCCGATTTCGAGGCGGTGATGCGGGTCAACCTGACCGGTACGTTTCTGTTCTGCAAGCACGCGGCTCCGAAGATGGCGGCGGCGGGCTGGGGTCGGATCGTCAACATCGCCAGCCTGGCGGGCAAGGAAGGCACCCCGAACGCGCCGATCTATTCCGCGTCCAAGGCGGCGGTGATCGGGCTGACCAAGGCGTTGGGCAAGGAGTTGGCAGGCACCGGTGTGCTCGCGAATGCCGTGGCGCCGGCAGCTCTCGATACCGATATGGTCAAGAACATGTCGGATGCCCATGTCGAGATCATGTTGAACAAGAGCCCGCTCAGGCGTCTGGGCTCTGCCGATGAATGCGCCGCCATGGTGCAGTGGCTGTGCTCCGGGGAGTGTTCGTTCTCGACCGGTGCCGTGTTCGATCTCTCGGGCGGCCGCGCGACCTATTGATCCGCCTCCAAGGCATCCAACCGCAGCAAGCCGGTCTGGGTGTCGATGAAGCTGACCACCGAGGCGGCGTTTCGCGCCGCCAGTCTGGCAGCGTCGGCGATCGGCAGGCCGCGGACCAAGCTTCCGGCCAAGGTTGAGGCGAAGGCATCCCCGGCCCCGGCGGTTCCGACCACCTCGACTTTCAGCGTTGGTTCGAAATGGACCCCGTTCTGGGCATCGGACAGATACGCCCCGTCGCCACCCATGGTCACGGCCACGAAGCGGGGACCGTGATTGTGGACGCGCTTGAAATAGTCCTCGAGCGGCAGATGGAAGCCCTCGATGGCCAATTCCGGAAGCGGGCCCTGGTCCTGCGACTGAACATGGCGTCTGTCCCAGCCCATGCGGTCGACCAGAGTGGGCACCAGAGCCCGCGCCTCGTCGAAGTTACAGGTGAACAAATCGGCGTTCCGCAGATTGTCGAAGAAATCCGTCGTCCTCCGGGTCAGCTGCAGGATGCCGGGATTGACCGCGACGAAGGCCCCGGCCGCCTTGGCACGGGCGAGAATGTCCGGAAACCGTTCGACCGAGGCGTTGCTGAGATTCGTCACGTAGACCAGATCCGCGCCGGTAAAGGCCTCCGCCGGCACATCGGCATCCTCCAGGGTGCGATTGGCCCCACGATGGGTGAAGATCGCCGCGTTTCTGTCGTGGGAGGCGATCATGACCGAGACTGCGGTGGTCTCTGTTGCGCTGTGCCGGACCAGCCCGGTGTCGATCCCTTCCTCGCGCAGGCGGCTGAGGATGGTCTCGGCATCCGGATCGGACCCGAGCTTGACCAGGGCCGCCACCTGGAATCCCTGACGGCTGAGCGACACCGCCGCGTTGACGGCGCCTCCGCCGGTCTGCCGGACCACCGAGCGGGCGTCCACCTTCTTGCCCGGTTCCAGGAGCAGGAACGAGGTGTGACGGTTCTGCAGCGTCATGCGTTCAATATCGGCGCTGGGGACGGTCGCGATGACATCGACGGTGGCGGAGCCGACGGTGATGGCTTTCATGGGGCGGCTACCTTTGAAACGGAGTACGAATATTAGATATAGGGAAGGGTCACTGCACCTTCCATCAAACGTCTCTGGGTCCGGAAGACAGTGACCTTCTCGGCCTGCCAGTGCCCCGTCGCATCCTTGGATGCGCTGGCCGCGACCGGCAGGGTGCCGGACGGCGAGCCGATGCGGATCTCGGCTCCGGCTGTGCGCGCGCCGACGATCGCGCCGGGAACACTATCCGGAACCTGACAGGCGGCGGCCAGGCACATGGCACCGGTCCCGGTCACCGCCTTGTGCACCCGTTCCATGGAGACGATACGGATCGCAATGTCATGCGCCTGGCCCTCGATCCGGGTGTCGCTGATGGTGGTGTAGGCGGCGGCAGGCGAGACGATGGCGATCTTCGGCGTCGAAAGCGGCACTTCGGCCGGGCTCGTGCCCAGCCCCATCCGGACCCCGGCCGCCCGGCGGATCTCGTCCATTTGCGCCATGAAGGCGGTATCCGCCTCCAGTGCGTCGGGCGATTCCGTGCCGGTCTTGCCCAGATCGGCGGCGCGCACAAAGGCGACCGGGCTGGTGGCGTCGACCAGGGACGCCTCGATCGCGGCGCCGCCGGAAAGATCAAGGGTATCGACGGGCTTGCCGGAGGGCAGAAAGGCACCGGTCAGAGCCCCGCCCGGATTCACGTAGTCGAGGGTCACCAGGGCGCCGGTGCCGGAGACACCGGACATGGCGTAATCTCCGGTCTCGACCGCAATTCCATCCCGGACCGGAAAGCGCGCGTGGTAAATCTTCGCGGTGTTGGTGTTATAGACCCGCACCAGCGCTTCGCCGTCCGCACAGGTGACCAGCCCCTCCTCGACGGCGAACGGGCCGACCGCGGAGGACAGGTTTCCGCAGGTCTGGCTGTAGTCGGCGATCGGTTTGTCGACCGTGACCTGCACAAAGGTGTAGTCGATATCGGCGTCGGGCCGGTCCGAGGGCGCCAGAATCACCACCTTGGAGACCGAGGACAGCCCCCCGCCCATTCCGTTCAGCTGTCTGCCATAGGGATCCGGGCTGCCGATCACCTGCAGAAAGATCTCGTCCCGCACGGCCCGGTCCTTCGGCAGATCGGCTTCCTTGAAGAACACACCCTTGCTGGTCCCGCCTCGGATGAAGACGGCGGGGATCTTTCGACGGGTCATGTGCGGCTCCGGGTGTGCGAGGCGTTGGGGGTCATGTCAGCATGTCTACAATCATGAACAGGCTGGCGAGCAGCAGCAGAACCGTGAATACGATCAGGGCCTTGATACCGCCCGACATCACACGTTCCCCGAATCCGTTCCCGCCAGACCGCTGAGGATCGGGCAGTCGGGGCGGGAATCCCCCGAACAGGTCTCGACCAGATCGGACAGCACCCGGCGCAGGCTCTCCAGCTCATCGATCTTGCGCACGATCTCCGCCAGATGGGCCTGGGCGAGGGCCTTCACGTCCGCGCTCGTCCGGTCGCGGTCTTCGTAGAGCGACAGCAGGGCGCGACAGTCCTTGATGGTGAAGCCGAGAGATCGCGCGCGCTGCAGAAAACTCAGCTTGTGGACATCGCTCTCGGCGAAGGCGCGATACCCGTTGGCACCGCGGCCCGAGGGCCGGATCAGATCGATCTCATCGTAATACCGGATTGTTTTCGCCGGCACGCCGGAGCGCGCGGCCGCTTCTCCGATGTTCATGGCAACTCCACCCGTTTGAATGTCCTGCTGTCGGAACGATAACCCGGCCCGCCGGCTCGGTCACCGTCGGACCAGCAGCACCTGTTCCTCCGCCAGTCCGATCTTGGCCGGCAGATGGGTCACCACGTCGCCATCCGCCTGGACCGGGTCCGCCGCAGCGCCGTCCAGGGTCGAGGTCAGGCCGTCATCGGCGTCGATCGTGATGTCGCGGCCGGCGACCACTTTGTAGTCGGCCATACCGGACAGTCGGCCGGTGATCATGCCGAGACCATAGCGGATAACGGACATCCGGCCGGGTGTGAGATACAGGCAGACGTGGAGTTCCGGAGTGTCCAGGCTCGCGTTCGGCGCGATCAGGAACGGTCCGGCATAGTGTCCGGCATTGGTCACCACGGCCGAGGCGGCATGATAGACGGTTCCGTCGACCACCACCCGGTAGCGGCGCGGAAAATACGCGATCCACCGGTCTACCGTGACCTTCACATAGGCGCCCTTGCGGAATACCGCCTTGCTGCGCCTGTCGATCCGCTCGCAGACCTCGGCATCGATGCCGATCCCGGCCATCAGGATGAACAGGCGCCCGTTCACCCGCCCGGTATAGGCGGGCCGCGCGGTCCCCTCCAGGATCACCCCTGCCAGGGCGCCGGGGTCCTTCGGCAGGTGCAGTTCGTAGGCCAGCACGTTCGCGGTGCCCAAGGGGAGGAAGGCAACCGGCATGAGCGCGCCGTCGAGCCCGTTGATCACGTCGTTGAAGGTGCCGTCGCCTCCGGCCACAACCAGCCGGGTCGGGGCGTTCTCGCCGCCGCCGGCCCAGGCTTCCGCCGCCGCCCGCGCGAACACGGCCGCGTCCCCGGGCGTCCGCACGTGCTGGATCTCGGTCTCTGCGCCGTGATCGTGCAGGTGTGCCAGAACCGCTTCGAACCGTCTCGCCCTGCGGCCGCCTCGGATATTCGCGATGATCAGCAGGCGCGGCGCAGGCATAAGAGCGTCTTTCGGAACTGGAGGCGCGAACTCCGGCGCACCGGAGTGTCATCGTCTTGTAACGGTTCGGGGAGGGTCGGGGAATGGGGGGTGTCGAGGGCACCGTTTGCCAGGTGCGGGAGAGATGCTATTTCACGAGCTCGAAATCCAAGGGAGTGTGTCCGATGAGAGCATGGCAGATCGTATCCGATGGCGGCATCGACGCCTTGAAACTGGCCGAGGTCGCTACGCCGGAACCCGGACACGGTCAGGTCCGGGTCAGGATCGAGGCCTCGTCGCTGAACTTTCGCGACCTGATGACGGTCAAGGACCCGGTGGCCCGCAAACTGCCCTATCCGCGGATTCCGAACTCGGACGGCGCAGGAGTGGTGACCGCGGTCGGCGCGGGCGTCACCGAGGTCGCGGTGGGCGATCGGGTGGCGTCCTGCTTCTTCCAGAACTGGTCAGACGGAGCCTGCTCGGTCGGGGCGATGAACAGCGCGCTCGGCGGCGCCCTCGATGGCGTGCTGGCGGAAGAGGTCGTGCTGGAGGCCTCCGGCGTGGTGCCGGTGCCGGACCATCTCTCGAGCGTCGAGGCGGCGACCCTGCCCTGTGCGGCGCTGACCGCCTGGAACGCGATCGTCGGCGTCGGCAAGACCAAGCCGGGCGATACGGTGCTGCTGCTGGGGACCGGCGGCGTGTCGGTTTTCGCCCTGCAGTTCTGCCGGATGATCGGCGCCCGCGCGATCATCACCTCCTCCAGCGACGAGAAGCTGGCCCGCGCTGCCGAAATGGGGGCGTGGCAGACCGTGAACTATGCCAGGCATCCGGAATGGGATGCCGAGGTCCAGAAGCTCACCGGCGGGGTCGGGGTCGATCTGACGGTCGAGGTCGGCGGGGCCGGAACCCTGAGCCGCTCGGTCGGGGCCACGAAGGTGGCCGGCACGGTGGCGCTGATCGGCGTGCTCACCGGTGGACAGATCGATCCGACGCTGATCATGCGGAAGTCGATCACCCTGCAAGGCATCTATGTCGGCCCGCGCCGGATGTTCCAGGACATGAATGCGGCGATCTCGGCGTGTGGCCTAAGGCCTGTCGTGCACGAAACCTTTGGCTTCGAGGAGGCTCCGACGGCCTTCCACGCGCTGGAGGGGGCCAAGCATTTCGGCAAGGTGGTGGTGTCGGTCTAGACCGACCCTATACCGATACCGGCGCGCCTACAGTTGCAGCAGCGACTTGAAGTAGCCGATCGTCTCCCTGAGGCCGTCCTCCAGCTCGGTACGCGGCTGCCAGTCGAGGGTCTCGCGGGCCCGGCTGATGTCGGGGCAGCGCTGCATCGGGTCGTCCTGGGGCAGCGGGTGGCGCTCCAGCTTTGATTTGGAGCCGGTCAGCCGCAGGATGGTCTCGGCGAGCTGCAGGATGGTGATCTCGCTCGGGTTGCCGATATTGATCGGCCCGACGACGTCCACCTCGGTGTCCATCATCCGGATCATGGCCTCGACCAGATCGTCGCAATAGCAGAAGGAACGGGTCTGCCCGCCGTCGCCATAGATCGCGATCGGATTGCCCTGCAGGGCGGCCACGATGAAATTCGAGACCACCCGTCCGTCATTCGGGTGCATGCGCGGGCCGTAGGTGTTGAAGATTCGCACCACCTTGATCGGCAGTTCGTGCTGGCGGCGGTAGTCGAAGAACAGGGTCTCCGCGCAGCGCTTGCCCTCATCATAGCAGGCGCGCGGGCCGATCGGGTTCACATGGCCCCAATAGTCCTCGGTCTGGGGGTGCACGGTCGGATCGCCGTAGACCTCGGAGGTCGAGGCCTGCAGGATTCTGGCCTTCAGCCGCTTGGCCAGCCCCAGCATGTTGATGGCGCCATGCACGCTGGTCTTTGTCGTCTGGACCGGGTCGTACTGGTAGTGCACCGGCGAGGCCGGGCAGGCGAGATTGTAGATCTCGTCCACTTCCACGTAGAGCGGAAAGGTCACGTCATGGCGCATCAGCTCGAAGTTCGAGCGGTCGAACAGGTGCGCCACATTGTCCTTGGTGCCGGTGTAGTAGTTGTCGAGCGCGATCACATCGTCGCCCCGCTCCACCAGCCGGTCGCACAGGTGACTGCCGAGAAAGCCGGCCCCCCCGGTCACCAGAACCCGTTTGCGAACCCCACGCATGTCGTCCTCACATTCAGAAACAGCTCAATATGTTGAGCTTGCCAGCATAGCCTATCCGATATGATGTAGGTGACGGAAACGAAACCACCAAAATCGGAGTGGCTGGATGACGGATGCGCGCAGGACTGTCGATCTCGATGTGGCCGGACTGGCGGAGCGGGATGCCTACAAGATCCTCGGATCCCTGGTGATCCCCCGGCCGATCGCCTTTGTGTCCACCCGGTCCGCTGACGGTCGGCTCAACTGTGCGCCGTTCAGTTTCTTCAATGCGGTGGGCTACGCGCCGCCTGTGATCGCGCTGGGCATCGAGCAGTGGGACGATGGGCGGGAGAAGGACACGGGCCTCAACATCCGCCGCACCGGCGAGTTCGTGGTCAATCTGGTGGATGAAGCCCTGGCCGAGAAGATGAACCTGGCCGCGATCGACTTCCCCGAGGAGGTCGACGAGTTCGCCGAAGTCGGCCTGACGCCCGCACCCAGCGTCAAGGTCGCGCCACCGGGGATCGCGGAATCTCCGGTACGGCTGGAATGCGTCAGCAGGGCGCTGGTTCAGGTCGGGCGCAAGCATACGGTGGCGATCGGCGAGGTGGTCTGTTTCCGGGTGCGGGACGATCTGATCGATGTCGAGAAAATGCACGTCGATCCGGACCGCTGGCAGCCGATCGGACGTCTGATCGGTGGCGATTACGCGCGAATCGGGGACCGCTTCGGACTGCCTCGGGTTTCGCTTGCCGACTGGAACGAGTCGAAAGGCGGCTGATACGAGTCGAAACGAATCCAACCACTTCTGGTGTTATCCACAAGAAATTAGGCGATATCTTGTGGTTAGCGTTGTAGCCACCCAATAGATACGGTAGCCTCTTGTCATCCGAACACAAGATGTGGAGGCAGCGAGTCGGCCTGCCACGCGACAGGAGGCTGAGGATGACCCAACAAGCGAGTGTGTGGACCGAAGAACGTCTGGAGCAGTTGACCAAGCTCTGGGGCGAAGGGCTGTCGATCACGCAGATCGGGCTTGCCATCGGGGTGTCCCGGAACGCCGTTGTGGGCAAGGTGCACCGGATGGGGCTGCCGAAGCGACAGTCGCCGATCGTGCGTTCCGACAAGCCGAAGGCGCCGCGCCCGCCGATCCAGCGCCGCCGCGCCGTTCCGCTGACCCTGGAGCAATGGGACCGCAACACCTGCAGCTGGCCGATCGGCGACCCGAAGACCGACGATTTCAAGTTCTGCAGCGAGCAGTCGGAGCCGGGCCGCCCCTATTGCACGACCCATTGTGCCATGGCCTACACGACCTCGCGCGATCGCGACAAGGTCGCCTGAACGCTGTCGACAGGGTAACGGTTTCTGCTTCTGGACCGGGGCGGCCCGCCTGACTAGGCTGACCCTCCCATTATCCAGGAGCGTTCATGAGACTGCAGGACCGAGTGGCCGTTGTGACCGGTGCGGCTGGTGGCATTGGCAAGGCGATTGCGAAGCGGTTGGCCTCGGAAGGCGCGATCGTTCTGGTCGCCGATCTGACCGAGGAGCCGCGCGAAGGCGGCGGCCGTACCGTCGAGGAAATCCGCGCCGATGGCGGTCGTGCGGAGTTCATCGCCTGCGATGTCAGCCAGGAGGCCGACATCGAGGCGGCAGTGGCCCGAGCGGTTGCCCTGGGCGGGCGCATCGACATCATGGTCAACAATGCCGCGATCGGAACAGACACGCCCCTGCTGGAGACGTCGGTCGCGGATTTCGACCGGGTGCTGGCTGTCAATGCGCGGGGGGTCTTCCTCGGCTGCCGGGCCGCGATCGCCCGGATGGTCACGCAGGACCCCCTTGACCCGGCCGGCGAGGTGCGGGGCAGGGTCGTCAACATCTCCTCCCAGCACGGCATGATCCGGGCGCCCAACGACATCGCCTATGGGGTCGGCAAGGCGGCTGTGGTCTACATGACCCGGCAGATCGCGGCGGACTACGCTCCCGACGGCATCGTCTGCAACGCGGTGGCTCCGGGCAAGGTGCTGACCGGCAAGACCGGCCGCGCGATCGATCCCGAAATGCTGGCCTACAGTCATTCCCGCACGCCCTGGCCGCGGCTCGGCCGTCCGGGCGACGTGGCGAATGCCGTCCTGTTCCTTGCGAGTGACGAGTGCAGCTACATCACCGGTGAGAACCTGATGGTCGACGGGGGCTGGATGGCCGGCTGACGCTCCCCACATTGACTCACAACCAATTTCCAACTGGAGACGCTTTTTCATGGATCGTGCCGTCACCACCGACGCAGACGCCCCCGCCGCCGCTCCGCAGCCGATCCGTCTGGCCGACTATCGCCCTCCGGCACATCTGATCGACACCGTCGCGCTCACCGTCAGGCTCGATGAGGACTGGACGCAGGTGAGGGCGGTTCTGACCGGACACCGCAACCCGGACAATGGATCCGGCGCGGTCCCGATCGAGTTGGACGGCGAGGCCCAGGAGCTGGTGTCCGTCACCCTGAACGGTGAGGCGGTTCCGGCGGATGCTTATCGGCTGACACCGGACGGGCTGACCCTGCCGGCCACCGACGGGACCTTCACTTTGGAGATCGAGGGCCGCATCCGGCCGCAGGACAACAAGGCGCTGGAAGGTCTGTATCAAAGCGGCGGCATGTACTGCACCCAGTGCGAGGCGGAGGGTTTCCGCCGGATCACCTATTTCCCGGATCGCCCGGACGTGATGGCGACCTACACCGTCCGGATCGAGGCGGACAAGGCGCGCTATCCGGTGCTGCTGTCGAATGGCAACAGGATCGAGACCGGGGATCTGCCGGACGGTCGGCACTTCGCGGTCTGGCACGATCCGTTCAAGAAGCCGGCCTATCTGTTCGCGATGGTGGCGGGGGATCTTGCCTGTGTTGCCGACAGCTTCACCACCGCGTCCGGCCGCGAGGTCACCCTGGAGATCTTCGTCGAGCACGGCAACGAGGATCGCTGCGGTCACGCGATGGATTCCTTAAAGCGTTCTATGAAGTGGGACGAGGAAGTATATGGTTTAGAATACGATCTTGATATTTTTATGATCGTCGCCGTCGGCTTCTTCAACATGGGAGCGATGGAGAACAAGGGACTCAATATCTTCAACGACAAGCTGATCCTGGCCGATCCCTACACCGCGACCGATGGGGATTTTCAGCGGATCGAGGCGGTGGTCGCGCACGAGTATTTCCACAACTGGACCGGCAATCGGGTCACCTGCCGCGACTGGTTCCAGCTCTCTCTCAAAGAGGGGCTGACCGTGTTCCGGGATCAGGAGTTCTCCTCCGATACCCACAGCCGGGGCGTGAAGCGGGTCTCGGACGTGCGCCTGCTGCGGGCGGCTCAGTTCGCCGAGGACAGCGGGCCGACCGCCCATCCGGTGCGTCCCGACAGCTATATCGAGATCAACAATTTCTACACGCTCACGGTTTACGAGAAGGGTGCCGAGGTCGTCCGGATGATCCACACCCTGCTGGGGCCAGAGGCGTTCCGGGCGGGCATCGATCTGTATTTCGAGCGCCATGACGGACAGGCCGTCACCTGCGAGGATTTCGTGAAGGCGATGGAGGATGCGAGCGGGATCGATCTTTCGCGCTTCCGGCTCTGGTACGAGCAGGCGGGGACGCCCAGGCTCGCCGCCAATTGGGATCGCAGCGCGGACGGGAGGTTCACGCTGGATCTCTCCCAGACGGTGCCGGACACACCGGGCCAGACCGACAAGAAACCGCAGCCGCTGCCGATCCGCCTGGCGCTGCTGGACCGGTCCGGGGCGGCGGTGCCTCTGCGTCTCGAAGGCGAGAACGTCGAGGGGGCTCCATCTGAGCGTACGCTGGTTCTCCATCAGACGTCCGGACGGTTCGTGTTCGAGGACGTGCCGGAGGGCGCGGTCCCCTCTCTGCTGCGTGGATTCTCGGCGCCGGTCACCCTGGACGCGGCGTTCTCGGAAGCCGATCTCGGCTTCCTGGCCGCAAAGGATGACGACCCGTTCGGGCGGTGGGAAGCGGCCCAGTCCCTGGCCACCCGAAGCCTGATCGCCATGGTCGACGATCTGCGGGCGGGCCGGCCGACGGAAATCTCACCGGCGGTCGTCCAGGCCGCCTGTGCCAGCCTGACCGATCAGCGGCTGGAGCCGGCGTTTCGTGCCGAGCTCCTCGCGCTGCCGGGGGAATCCACCCTGGGTCAGGCGATGGATGTCTGGCATGTCGACGAGGTCCACGCCGCCCGTGAGGCGGCACGGGTCGCGATCGGTACGGCGGCGATGGCAGATCTGCCGGGACTCTACGCGGCCCTTGCCAAGGCGGCACCCGATGGCGATCTGTCGACCGACGCCATGGGCGCCCGCGCGCTGAAGAATGCCTGTCTGGCGCTGATGGTCGCGGCCGGATCGGAAGAGGGGATCGCGCTCGCCGCCCGTCAGGCGGAACCGGGCCGGCCCATGACCGATGTGATGGCGGGTCTTTCGGTGCTGAACGATCTCGACCGGCCGGAACGGGATGCGGCGCTGGACGTGTTCGAGACCAGGTGGAAGGACAATCCGCTGGTTCTGGACAAGTGGTTCTCGCTCCAGGCGATGGCGCGGCGGCCGGACACCCTGACGGTGGTCACGGGGCTGATGACGCATCCCGGCTTCGATCTGCGGAATCCGAACCGGGTCCGGGCCCTGATCTCCGCCTTCGCCATGGGTAATCCCACGGGGTTCCACCTCCAGGACGGGTCCGGCTACGGGTTCCTGGCGGACCGGATCATCGAGATCGACGATTTCAATCCGCAGCTGGCCTCCCGTCTGGCCGGGCCGCTGATGCGCTGGCGCAAGTTCGACGCGGGACGTCAGAGCCATATGACGGATTCCTTGCGCCGGATATCATCCAAGCCCAATCTGTCGAAGGATGTCGGCGAAGTGGTCGGCAAAGCGCTGAAGGGCGCCTGAACGCTAAGGAGAACGGCCATGTCCGGATCTATCATCGTCATCAATCCGAACTCGACCGTGGCCGTGACCGAGGCCATGGACAAGGCGCTCGACCCGCTGCGTCTGCCGGGCGGGCCGAAGATCGAAAGCGTGACCAATCCGGACGGTCCTCCGGGCATCGAATGCCAGGCCCATGTGGACGATGTCTCGCTGCATATCCGGAACATCATCCGGGCCCGCGACGCCGAGGCGGCGGCCTTCGTGATCGCGTGCTATTCCGACCCCGGCATGTATGCGGCCCGGGAGAGCACCTCGAAACCTGTCTTCGGCATCGCCGAGTCCGGCATGCTGAGCG
Organism: Alphaproteobacteria bacterium; assembly: GCA_024742605.1. Lineage (GTDB taxonomy): Bacteria > Pseudomonadota > Alphaproteobacteria > Thalassobaculales > Thalassobaculaceae > JANSYC01. The sequence continues at coordinate 50,431 of JANSYC010000020.1, forward strand.
CCATGTCCCTGGGCAGCGCCTTCGGGATCATCGCCATCCTCAACCGCTCGGTGCCCCGTCATATTCGATATATCCGCAGCCTTGGCCTGGAAGGTCGGCTGGCGGGCGACCGGGCCTTGGAACTGCCGGTGGTGGAGCTGTCGAACGAGAGCAAGACCTATGAGCGGATGGTCCGGGTCGGGACCGAGCTGCGCGATCTGGACGGCGCCGATGTGCTGGTGATGGGGTGTGCCGGAATGTCCCGCTACCGCGCGCGGCTGGAAGACCAGCTCGGGATTCCGGTGGTCGACCCGTCCCAGGCGGCGGTCGGCATGGCGATCACGGCGGTGCAGCTGGGCCAGACGAACGGCCGGCTGCTGCAGCCGGTAGCCCAGGCGGCCGAGTAAACCGGGCCGTGCCGCTCGCCAATCACGGCCGCTATCCGTTCAACGGTATCGACAGCCGCGAGGCACCCGATTGGCCCGGCGGCAAACGGCTGGCGGTCTATATCGCGCTCAATCTCGAGGTGTTTGCGTTCGGCGAGGGCATGGGGGCCGAATTGGCGCCCGGACCCGCAGCCGGTGGGCCGCAGCCGGACGTTCTGAACTACGCGTGGAAGGATTACGGCAACCGGGTCGGCGTCTGGCGGATGCTGGACATGTTCTACGATCTGGAACTGCCGGTCAGCGTGCTGGCCAATTCCGAGGTCTATGCCGAGTGCCCCGGGCTGATGGAGGCGTTCCGGGCGCGCGGCGACGAGGTGGTCGGCCACGGCCGCACCAATGCCGAACGTCAGGGCACGCTGCCCGAGGCCGAGGAGCGGGCGCTGATCCGTGAGACCACCGAGGTGATCGCCGCGGCCGAAGGGCGGCGTCCTTCCGGCTGGCTGGGGCCGTGGATCTCGGAAAGCCGGACCACTCCGGACCTGCTGGAGGAGGAGGGCTACGGCTATCTGCTGGACTGGTGCCACGATGATCAGCCGACCTGGATGGCGACCCGGTCCGGCGGGCGAATCCTGTCGGTGCCCTATCCGCAGGAGCTGAACGATATCCCGGCCATCGTCGCCCGCAAGGTCGAGGGCCGGGAATTCGCCGAGATGATCGTCGACGGCTTCGACGAGCAGCTGGAGCAGAGCCGCAGGCAGCCGCTGATCTTCGGACTCGCCCTGCACCCGTACATCGTCGGCCAGCCGCATCGGCTGCGTCCGCTGCGCGAGGCGCTGCGTCATATCGCCGAACATCGCGACGAGATCTGGCTGTGCCATACCGGTGAGATCGCAGAGGCGTTCGCGGCCGTTTAGCGGGCTCTATCGGGCCGCTCCACGTAACCCGTCTAGTTGTGATCGGCGCTGAACACCGACCAGCCGGTCTCGGTGGTCAGCCGTTCCAGGGCCCGGGTTCCCAAATGGGAGTTTCCGTTGGCGTTCAAACCGGGAGACCAGACCGCGACAGAGGCCTTTCCCGGCGCGATCGCCAGAATCCCGCCGCCGACGCCGGATTTTCCCGGCATTCCCACGCTGAACGCGAAATCGCCCGAGGCATCGTAGTGCCCGCAGGTCAGCATCAGGGCGTTGATCCGGCGCGCCCGGGCCGGGGACACCACCTGTCCGCCACCCGGATGCCGGCCGTCCAGCATCAGGAACCGTCCGGCGCGGGCCAACTGATGGCAGGTCATCTCGATGGCGCACTGATTGAAGTAGGAGGCCAGAACCGGCTCCACCGGATTCTGCAGATTGCCGAACGCGCGCATGTAGTTTGCCAGCGCCGCATTCCGGTAGCCGTGCTCGGCCTCGGATTGCGCGATGGCGGGATCGACGACGATGCTGCCATCGTCGGTCAGATAGCGCAGAAAATTGATCAGCTCGCCGATCGCGTCCCCTGTCCGATGGCCGGCCAGATTGACGTCGCTGATCACGATTGCGCCCGCATTGATGAACGGGTTCCGGGGAATGCCGTTCTCGCGTTCAAGCTGGACGATGGAATTGAAGGCGGACCCGGAAGGCTCACGCCCGACCCGGTCCCAGAGCGCGTTGCCGACCTTGCCCAGGGCGAGGGTGAGGGTGAAGACCTTGGAAATCGACTGGATCGAGAACCCGGTTTCCGCGTCGCCCCCCAGAATCACCTCGCCCTCGGCGGTGACGACGGCGAGCCCGAACCGGTTCGGGTCGGCGCTGGCCAGCCCCGGGATATAGCTCGCGACCGTTCCCCGCTCGGTTTCGGCGCGCATATCCGCGACGATGTCGTCGATGATGGCTTTCAGATCGTGGCGCACGCCTGGACCTCCCGGAGTTTCGGTCGGCAAGGTCGCATGCTCGGAGCCCGGGAGCCAGAGCGGCCGCTCAGGTCCGGTGCGCGCCGCGCAGGGCGCCGACCGCCTGGATCAGTCCGTTGGTGGAGCCGTCCTTCTCGGGGGCGGGATGGCCGCTCTCGACCAGCGGTTTGATCTTGCCGGCGAGCTTCTTGCCCAGTTCCACACCCCATTGGTCGAAGGAGTTGAGGTCCCAGATCGCGCCCTCGACGAACACCCGGTGTTCGTACAAGGCCAGAATCCTGCCGAGCGTCTCTGGATCGAGCTTGCGGTACAGCAGGGTGGTCGAGGGACGGTTGCCCGGAAACACCCGGTGCGGCGCCAGGGCATCGGGGTCGGAAGCCCCCTCGGCGGCGGACTGCTCGCGGGCGGCGTCGAGGGTCTGTCCGGTCAGCAGCGCCTCGGACTGGGCGAGACAGTTCGCCAGCAACAGAACGTGATGTTCGTCCAGGCCCGCATCGTGTCCGGTCGCGGCCACCAGAAATTCGCAGGGGATCACATCGGTGCCCTGGTGGATCAGCTGATAGAAGGCATGCTGGCCGTTGGTGCCGGCCTCCCCCCAGACAATGGGACCGGACGCCCGCGGCAGCGGTGTGCCGTCGCGCGCGACCCGCTTGCCGTTGCTCTCCATGTCCAGTTGCTGGAGATAGGCGGGCAGCCGGGCGAGGCGCTGGTCATAGGGCAGAACCGCGCGGCTCGGATAGCCGCAGATGTTGCGGTGCCAGATCCCGATCAGGGCCAGCAGCACCGGCATGTTCCGATCCAGCGGGGCGGCACGGAAGTGGTCGTCCATCGCCGACGCGCCCGCCAGCAGCTCGTGGAACGCTTTCGGCCCGGTCGCCAGCATGATCGACAGCCCGATCGGCCCCCACAGGGAGTAACGCCCGCCGACCCAGTCTTCGAACCCGAACACCCGGTCGCCGTCGATCCCGAAATCCCGCGCCTTGTCGCCCGCCGATGAGATCGCCGCGAAATGTCCGCCAACGGCGTCCGCCCCGACCGCGGAGGTCAACCAGGCCTTCGCGGATTTCGCATTGGTCATGGTCTCGATCGTTGTGAAGGTCTTCGACGCCACGACCACAAGTGTCCTATGCGGATCGAGTGTCCGAACTGTGTCCGCCAAATGGGCGCCGTCCACGTTGGAGACGAAATGGACGCGTGGGCCGTCATGATAGGGCGCGAGCGCCCTGGTGACCATCAGCGGTCCCAGATCGGAGCCGCCGATGCCGATATTGATCACATCGGTGAACGCGCGGCCGTCCGGGGCCGGGATGGTTCCGCCCCGGACCCCGTCCGCGAATGCGGCCATACGCTCCAGGGTCTCGGACACCTCCGGCATCACATCGGCGCCGTCCACCTCGATCACCCGGTCGGCAGGCGCGCGCAGGGCAGTGTGCAGCACTGCGCGGTCCTCGGTCGTATTGATCTTGACGCCCGAAAGCATGGCATCCCGCTTGCGCTCGACACCGGTCTCGGCGGCGAGCGCGAGCAGCAGGTTCAGGGCCTCGGCATCGACCGACGTCTTCGAGAAGTCGAGAATCATGTCGTCCAGCCGGGCGGAAAACCTCTGGAACCGGTCGGGCTGCCCCTCGAACAGATCGGCAATCGGCCGGTCGGCGGTGGCCGCCCGGTGGTCTGCTAACTGTTCCCAGATGCGATCCGTCATGATCCCGCCTTGTGTTGACTCCCGAACGAGGGCGCTAAGCCCGCTGATTGAACCTACGTCCGACCAGCGCGCTGGCAATGTTGATCTTCTGGATATCGATCGCCCCACCGGCGATGCCCCAGCCCCAGGCGTCGCGCATCTTCTGCTCCATGCCGTATTCCTTGGCGTATCCGTAGCCGCCCATCACCTGGAGTGCCGCGCCGGTGACCTCACGCACCATCTCGTTGGCGAAGCACTTGGCGAGGGAGCTGTCCATGATGCTGGGCAGGCCGTCTTCGGCATTCTTTGCGGCACGCCAGATCAACAGCCGGGACGCCTCGACCCGGATCTTCATTTCCGCAAGCTTCATCTGCACCGCCTGAAACTCGACAAGCTCCTTGCCGAACGCCTTCCGCTCCTGGGTATAGGCGACCGCCTGGTCGAGGGCGGACTGGGCGATGCCCAGGCACATGGTGGCATTGCCGCAGCGTTCCAGATCGAAGGCCTCCATCAGATGCTTGAAGCCGCCCGCTGGCACGATCAGGTTCTCCTTCGGGATCCGCACGTCCTCGAAAAAGATGTCCGCCGACGGAATGCCGCGAAAGCCCATCAGCTTCTCGCGCGGACCGAAGGACACGCCGCCCCGGTCCTTTTCCACATAGAGCGCACCGATGCCCTTCGCGCCCGGCGCGTCCGACATCTTGGTGTAGACCACATAGGAGTCCGAATGCCCGCCGCCGGAGCACCAGCGCTTCTGGCCGTTCAAAATGTAGTGGTCGCCATCCTCGACCGCTTTGGTCTTCAGGTCGGTCAGCGCGGTCCCGGCATCGGGCTCGGACATGGCGACGGCACAGACCAGATCTCCGGAACAGACTTTCGGGACCACCGAAGCGGCGAGGCTGGAGCCGGCAAAGTGTTCGACCGCGCGGATCGGACCCACGGAGCTTTCGAAGATAGGGAAGGCGACGGCGGGGGAAACCTTGGCGAATTCCTCCAGGACGATGAGGGCTTCCAGATTGCCCAGACCAAGACCGCCCAACTCTGTCGAGACATTGACGCCCAGGAACCCCATTTCCGCATACCGTTTCAGCCAGGACTTGGAGAGCGCTTCGTCCTTTTCCTCAAGCTCCTTGGCGATATCCGGCATTTCGGTGGTGGCGAAGGCGCGTGCGGTCTCGCGCAGCTGTTCCTGATCTTCTGTCAGACGGAAATCCATAGCGTCATTCACTCCCAGAGGTTCTGGCCGGTTGGCCCGGCGGCGGCCCAAGGATGCGACGCCCGTCGGCACCGGCACAAGCCCGTTCTGTCGGAGATGAACGGTTGAGGGTTCTCCGCTCTGCCGGAAAGAATAGGGTGCGTTTTCCAGGGGGTCTGCTACGCTGTTGAACAGAAAGATGCAGGCCCTGACGACGGCGTGCTTTTCGAAATCTAGAAGCCATCGGGAGATCTAGTATGCGGAGATGCATCGCAGTTTTGGCGTTGGCCACGTTTCTCGTCGGCGCATCGCTGCAGTCGGCCAAGGCGGAAGGCCTCAGCACGGAAACCCTGGCCTACACCTTCGTCCTCGCCCTGGCGGGAACGGCAGCCGGTGCTGCCGTGATGCCGGTCGTCGCGCCGATGGCCGCGCCGGCGGTGGCCGGCGCCTACGCAACGACCGCCGGAGCGGTAAACGGCGCATTGGTGGGTTTCGGGTCGTTGATCATGTTGGAGCCGCGCTCGATGGGGGCCGTCCTCGGGATGGGTGCCGGGCTGATGAGCGGACTGTATTTCTTCGGCGATTGAGGCATGTCGCAAGGGGAGGGGACGTGCGCCATAGGTCCGTGTCCGTGGAGCAATTCTGGAGAAGAGGCTCTCATGTTGAGACGCAGGATCGTACGCTTAGGCGCCGCTGCCATGGGGATGTTCTTATGGTCCGGGGCGGCATGGGCACTGCAGGTCGGATCGGACGTCTCCGGCGAAGCGGAACTGGCGCAACGTCAGATCCCGCTGCCTGAAGGCGAATGGACGGTTGCCGGAGTCGGCACCAATACCTTGGTGAGCGGCGATCCCGGAGCATTCGGGACGATTGAGAACGCCGTACTGGTGCGGACCGGCTCCGACGGCGCGATCGACGCGGTGATCGAACTGAACGTGAACCGTTTATCGGTTCAGGGTGGCTGGGGAGTTGCCGCTGCCTGCACCAAGACGGTGAGCCTTTCGGCCGTGGCCTTCTACAAGACCAAGGTGGACGGGTTCTGTCTTTTCGTGGCGCCCACCGATCTCGGTGTTCCCAACGCACCCGGACCGGACGCATGGACCGAGGTGCGATCCATCCTGCATGCCGATGGTGCCACGCCTTCGCCAACCTGGTTGACAGTCGGCTATCGGGTCTCCGATCGCGGAGATGTGCTGGATGTGCGGTATCACTTCGACCCCAAGGCGCTTGGGCTTGAGCCGGTTACCGGCGATGCGTGGACGCTGGAGTCGGTGCTGCAGACACCGGACCGGTACGCTGCGCTCAATCAGTTGAACGCATGGGGCGGTCTCGCGGCTGGCCTCGTTGAGGACGGCTTTCGCGGCGCGCTCGACGGCCGGATGACCGAAGCGCCGCTGCCGAATCCCTGGGAGGTCCCTGCCGCCCGTGTGACTGCGGTCGACGACAAGCAGGACGCGGCTGCACCGGCCGCTGCAGCACCGATTGGTCAGGTCAGCCCGTCGGCCAGGATCCAGGCGCTGGACGCGTTGCTCGCCAAAGGCGCGATCAGCCCGGAAGACCACGCTGCCTATATGGGCGCGATCAGGAGTGAGAACGAAAAGGCTCCTGAGACGGCCACGGACTATTACAGCACGCTCTGGGCCAAGGTTGTGTCCTATAACTTCTTTCGGGTCTCAGTGGACTACCTGTTGGCCTTCGTTGTAACGGTCAATTCCCTCATCTCCGGTTACATCACCGCAGCGATCGTCGCGACCCACAGCGTCGTCCAGGTCTTCAACGACATGTGGTGGGACAGCTACATTCTGTCGACTACCAAGGGAGAAACGGTCGACTTCGTTTATATCGGCGCCGGCAAGGGAGCGGATTCATGAGGATGGGGGTTAAGGTCCTTTGGGCGGGATTGAGCCTGAGCATTCTTGGGATGCTCGGTGCGGCGGCGGACGCATCCGCGCAGGTGGTCGGCGAGCAGGCGACGGGCAACCTCCTGGTCGCGGGCAAACAGGTTCCGCTGCCGCCGGGCACCTTTACCGTTATCTCGGTGGACACGGCTCCGGCGCGCGTCCAGGAAGTTGAAACCTTGGTCGAGCGGCTTGATCTGGGGCCGATCCAAACGGTTGTTCTGGCCAGCGCGGCAGAGGGACGGGTGAACAGTGTGGTCGAGATCTCGGCCAACCTCATTCCGCACCACGACGGCTGGGGAACGACGGCGGACTGTACCCGTACGGATCTCTACGCCGCCGTCACCAACTACAAGAGCGGCTGGGACGTTTCCTGCCTTTATCTCAAGCCGATTGCCGTCGACGGGCGTGAGGGCATGCCGGGCGGTTCGCCGCTGATCGCCTACGCGAAGCTCCAAGAGGCCGAGGCAAGCGATTTCTGGATCACTGCAGGTTTGCGGGTCGCCAACCGACAGGATGTGCTCGACGTGCGTTATCATTTCGACCCTGCGATGTTCGGGGCTTCGGCCTCGGCGGCAACGGCTGACACCTGGTCGCCGGCGGTGATCGAAAGGAATACGGCCCGGCTGATCGTCGTAAAGGATATAGCGGCTTGGGCCAGCGCCATGGTTGTGGCCCTCGACCAGGGTCTGCGGGGGCGTTTGGCACCGGATCAGGTGGCCCTGCCGATCTCGGGTTCCTCGTCGGCGGTGGAGGGGAGCGGTGCTGAAGCGGCAAGTGTCGCCAATGCGGTTCGCGCGAAGGAGTTGCTGGCTCTGCGGGAGTCGGGTGAGCTGTCCCAGGACGAGTATCAGCGGCAGATGGCTCTTGTGAGTTCCGGTGCGGCGGCGGCAGCGGCGGCTGGCGGCTGGACCTACGCTCAGGTGGCGGGCTGGAAGGCGGCCACATACCGGGTGATGGTGACGGCCGTGAATGTCGGCATTGACTATATGTTCATCGGCCGACCGTTCGCTGCCGGCGTGCTGGTTATCCTGCAGGTGGTTGTGAACACCACCAAGTTCTTCTTCCATGAAATGCTTTGGCAGGACGTGTTCGGTGTCGGACCGCTCCAGCGCGAGAACCCGCGGGTGATCGAACTCGGCCCGCAACTGGTGACGGCTGCGACGCAATAGCGGAAAGCTTTGTTCTCCCGGACCGGGAAACCCAGGGCCCATCCCTGGGAAGCTCCAAGGAAGCATTGACTTTTCTTATCGGGAATTGTGTTTAGGTCAATTGGCATATCACAGGACGATTGATCGGGGTTTGGTTTGCAGATGCTCAAGGGACAGACGGGCGGAAATCGGCGGTTCAGCAAGGGCCGGGATTACACGGGAAACCACGCCCCGCTGCATGACGCGGACGAGCTTGCGGCCATGCGCCGGGCCTGCCAATTGGCGGCAGCGACCCTTGATTACATCACCGAGTTCGTGGTGCCGGGTGTCAGCACCGGCAAGCTCGACCAGCTGATCGAAGCCTATATGCGCGAGAACGGGGCGGTGCCCGCGACCCTCGGCTACAAGGGCTATCCGGCGTCCAGCTGCATCTCGATCAACCATGTGGTCAATCACGGCATTCCCGATGACCAGAAACTGCTGATGGACGGCGATATCGTGAATATCGACGTGACCGTCATCCTGGACGGCTGGTACGGCGATACCAGCCGGACCTACACCGTGGGCGAGAACGTGAAGGTGCTGGCCCGCCGTCTGATCGATGCCACCTACGAGGCCATGATGGCGGGGATCGCGCAGGTGGCGCCGGGCAAGCATATGGGTGATGTGGGCTGGGCGATCCGTCAGGTCTGCGAGCGGGAGCGGTTCACCTCGGTGCTGGAATTCGGCGGCCACGGGGTCGGCCGCAAGTTCCACGACGCGCCGTTCGTCCTGCACTGGGCCGAGCAGCCGGGCGAGGGGATCGAGCTGGAGCCGGGGATGTTCTTCACCGTCGAGCCGATGATCAACGCCGGCAAG
>JANSYC010000100.1 GCA_024742605.1 Alphaproteobacteria bacterium
GACCGCCCCTCTGCGCCCGGCGGCAAGAGAGGCGATGATGGACGCGGCCGGGAACACCGGAAACCCATCCTCAATCCACACCGCCGGTCGTGCGGCCCGGGCCGTCATCGAAACCGCACGCAGCCGGGTCGCCGACCTGCTCGCACGTCCCTCGCCCGAGGTCATCTTCACCAGCGGCGGCACCGAAGCCGACATGCTGGCCCTCACCGGTATCCGTGCCGGGACCGTCCTGACGTCCAGCATCGAGCATGACGCGGTTCTGCAGGCCGTCCCGGACGCCATCCGGGTACCGGTCGATGCCAGCGGACTGCTGGATCTCGCAGCGCTTGAGACGGCGCTTGCCGCCCATGCCCGCCGAGACCCGCCTGCTCTTGCCTCTGTGATGTGGGTCAACAACGAGACCGGTGTCGTCCAGCCGATCGCCGATGCGGCGCGCCTGGTCCATGCCGCTGGGGCGCTCCTGCATGTCGACGCAGTCCAGGGCGTGGGCCGGCGCGATCCTTCGGAAATCCAGGATGCCGACCTGATCAGCCTGTCCGCCCACAAACTGGGCGGGCCTCCCGGTGTCGGCGCCTTGACCGTGCGCGCGGGGATCCCCCTCACCCCACTGATCCGCGGCGGCGGCCAGGAACAGAACCGTCGGTCCGGAACCGAGAACCTGATCGGGATTGCCGGCTTCGGCGCGGCAGCCGCGGAAGTGTCCGCGACCTGGGGCGACGAGACCGCCCGCGTCTCGATGCTGCGCGACCGGATCGAGCAGGCCGTACAGGCCGCAGCACCCGAGGCGCGCATCATGGGGCAGGACGCCCCGCGCGTCGGCAATACCAGCAACATCGCGCTGCCCGGCGTGTCCGCCGAAACCCAGGTCATGACCCTGGACCTGTCCGGCGTCATGGTCAGTGCGGGCTCCGCCTGCTCCTCCGGCAAGGTCAAATCAAGCCACGTTTTGGCCGCGATGCTCAGCGCGGACCCGATCGCCGGCCACGCCATCCGCGTGAGCCTGGGTTGGGCGAGCACCAACACCGATGCGGACCGATTCATCGCGGCGTGGCGAAACCTGCGCACCCGACTTTCACCCGCCGCCCGAGCGGCGTAGGGTCGGCTGGCTTTCACCACCCAACACCGGATGATCGCTCAAATGTCGAATCTGATCCCCCAGCACTCTGTCGTCGCCCGTCTGATTTCCGCCTGCTCATCCGAGTGGCGGGACTACACGAAGCACCGCTTCGTCACCGGCCTGGGTGCGGGCACTCTGCCGGAGGCCGCTTTCCGGTATTATCTGAAACAGGACTATCTGTTCCTGATCCATTTCGCGCGCGCCCATGCGCTGGCGGTCTACAAGGCCGACACCGTCGCGGACATGCGGTCGGCCGCCTCGGCCGTGCACGCCCTGATCGACCACGAGATGCGGATGCATGTGGAGTTCTGCGCCGGCTGGGGCCTGACCGAGGCCGAAATGGCGTCGGTGCCGGAAGACCCGGCCTGCGTCGGCTACACCCGCTACGTGCTCGACTGCGGTATGGCTGGCGACATCCTGGATCTGCTGGTGGCGCTGGCACCGTGCACGATCGGCTATGGGGTGATCGGCACAGCGTTCGCCAGCGATCCGGCGACCAAGCGCGACGGCAATCCTTATGAGCCCTGGATCTCGATGTATTCCGGGACCGAATATCTGGACGGTGTGCGGGAGGCCACGGCGCAGTTGGACCGGGTGTTCGAGGCCCGTGGCGGTAACGCGCGGATTACGCAACTGACCGCCACGTTTCGGGAGGCGACCCGGCTTGAATCCAGGTTCTGGCAGATGGGTCTGGACGCGTCCTAGTGCACAGACCGAGACCGCCGCGTGCCCGGAGTCCCTTGCGGTCGGAACAGCCCGGCGCTATTTCCCTCGTCATGACGTCACATATCGACATTGATCTCGGACTTCCGGGTGACCGGGCGACCACCCGCGTGGTGGTGGCGATGTCCGGCGGCGTGGACAGTTCGGTCACGGCCGGGCTGCTCAAGGAAGCGGGCTACGATGTGGTCGGGATCACGCTGCAGCTGTACGATCACGGAGCTGCCGTCCAGCGCCGCGGGGCCTGCTGTGCCGGTCAGGATATTCACGACGCCCGCGACGTGGCACAGCGCCTAGGGATCCCGCACTACGTTCTCGACTACGAAAGCCGGTTCCGGGAAAGCGTGATCGACGATTTCGCCGACAGCTATCTGCGCGGCGAAACCCCGATTCCCTGCGTCCGGTGCAACCAGACGGTCAAGTTCCGCGATCTGCTGGCGACCGCGCGGGATCTTGGCGCCGCCTGCCTTGCGACCGGTCACTACGTCCGCCGGACCGTCGGAAACAGCGGGGCGGAGCTGCGCCGGGCCGTCGACCCGAGCAAGGACCAGAGCTATTTCCTGTTCGCGACCACCCCCGAGCAGTTGGACTTCCTGCGCTTCCCCCTCGGCGGGATGAGCAAGGAGGAGACCCGCACCCATGCCAGGCGTCTGGGCCTTGCCGTGCAGGACAAGCCGGACAGCCAGGACATCTGCTTCGTCCCCACCGGAGACTACGCCTCAGTGGTGCGCAGGCTGCGTCCTGGCGCCATCGATCCCGGCGAGATCGTTCATATGGACGGCACAGTGCTCGGCCGGCACGACGGGGTGATCAACTACACGATCGGCCAGCGACGCGGCCTTGGGATCGGCGGGCGCAGGGACGAGGACGGTCAGCACGACACCGATCCCCTCTATGTGGTGAAGATCGAGCCGGAACGGGCCCGTGTGGTGGTCGGTCCCCGCGCGGCCCTGGCGACGGAAACCGTCGGGATCGAGGAGCTGAACTGGCTCGGCGGTCCGGAGACTTCGCCCGTCGGCGGCACGGTCGTACAGGTCAAACTCCGCTCTACCCAGCCACCCGCTCCGGCCCGAATGACCCGCATCGCCGGGACCGACGCCGCTCAGATCACGCTGGACGACCCGCAATTCGGTATCGCCCCCGGCCAGGCAGCGGTCCTGTATTCGGAGGATGGCGACCGGGTGCTCGGCGGCGGCTGGATCCGCGAGACGGTGGCGGCGTTTCGTCAGCCCGATGTGGGTTTTGTACCGAGCGATCGCTGGGTATAGAACCCCACTCTGAGCGCGTGGCGACGCATCACCATTACAGGGTCCGGACATGTATCAAACGTTGATTGACCGCTACATCGAGAGAGAGATGGAGTTCGGGTTCGCTGCGGTCTCGAACCTGGAGATCCAAGCCTTCCAATCGCAGACGTGGGAGAAGAATGGGTATCCGCACCGGATCACCAGGCAGGATGAACTGCATCGGTATCATGACTTCCAAAGGCACTTCAGATTCGAGGAGTTTCTCCAGGCTGCCACCCCGATGACCGAGGCCGAGTTCGGCCACCTCCAGGACGCGACCAAGACGATTCATCGGTTCGCCAAGTCCCTGAAAAGCCCCTTCGTTCTTGGATCGGGGCGGAAATCGCTGCTAGCCTCCATGCATTACTCGCAAATCCTGGACGCACGCCGTGCTTTCAGCTCTCCGAATGGCGAGATCGGGATCCTGGAAATCGGCCCAGGTTGCGGCTATCTGGGAGTGCTGATGGCCCTCAGAGGCGTGCCCTATACCTCGATCGAGGTGACCCAGGCGCTCTATCTGTACCAGGAGTGTCTGTGGCGTTCGGCCGGCTTGCGCGACACCTGCGAGCGCCATATCAGCTGGTGGCGCGCGCTCGACCGGAGCACGCTACTGCCCAGTTTCAATACCGTGATGGCGAACCGGGTCCTGGCCGAGATGTCTCAGCAGTGTCTGGCCTTCTATCTGCGCCGGATCCATGCGCACTGGACCGAAACCGGAACCGAGGGCGGGCTCTTCATCGCCCAGGGTATCGGTTTCCAAAACATACCCTACGCAAAGGTCTTTGAAGCCTTCGACAAGATCGGGTTTGAGCGGATCGAGCACAAGCGGGGACAACCGGATTCTAGGCACATCACGACCTGGTGCCTGAAGTCGGACCGCGAGGCCGCTATGCGGCGTCTGGAGGGGGTCGGGGGGACCGCCGACCGGCCCGTCGGGGCGGATCGGATCAGAGCCTTCCTGGCGGATTACGACAATGACAACCTGACCTCCGAAGAGCGTTTCATCCACTATCTCCGGACCGGGAAATAGCGCCGGACGTCACACCATCGGAAAATCAACACCATCGTTGACACCACCGGGTCGGCTGCGTATATCCACGGTCGCTTTCGGCACATGCAGGTGCCGCGTGTGGCGGAGTAGCTCAGCTGGTTAGAGCAGCGGAATCATAATCCGCGTGTCGGGGGTTCAAGTCCCTCCTCCGCTACCAACTTCCCAATCAAAAAATCATTTGGAAAGCCCGAACGCATCTCGGAACATGCACTGCGGTCGGCGGCTCGCGCTTCGGTAACATCGCTAAATACTCGCTGTTGAAACATGGGTTTCCAGAAACCGTTTGAACAAACAGCGTTCGCTTTCGGGGCGCTAGACCTGAAATCTGGGTGTTGGACAAAACCGTCTTTCTTTAACGCGCCTCGTGCCATGCCCCGGCCAACCTGCCCCTGGCGACACCCCTCCCGACAGGCACGCTCAAAAGCAGATCTGTGTCAGCCGACAAACCCGGTTTGAAAATACCGTTCGGAAAGCCGGAAACGGTGTCATACGCTGAATTCTTCTATTGCGGCGCTTTCGTATTTAAGGAAATCCTGTTAGCTTGCGGCCGGAGAATAAACATCTGAAGCTGCGGGTTTTTACAAACACCGCGAATCTGCCTGTTTAGGAGGGCACCCAATGAAAGCATTTTCCACGCTCGTGAGCCTCGCCGCCGTCGTCGCACTGAGCGCTTGCGCCGACCTCAACCTCGGAACCGGCGCGTTCACTGCGGACGACGACATCGCCGCGGCGAAGAGCGCGCAGGCGTCCGGTCCGTTCGCGGAGGCTCTCCGTAAGGACTATCTGACCTTCGCCGAGTACGAGCGGGATGTAGAATACGATTGGCGCGACTCCGGATTTCACGCAGCGAAGGCCGTGCAGGCAAGCGGCGGCACCGCACCCGAGATCTCGCCGATTTCCCGCTGGCAGCTTCCCGAGACGGCCGTCGGCCGGTTCGAGAGCGGTATGAGGCGCCTTGAGGCGGCCTTTGCCGATGGCGGCCGCGAGAGCAATCCCGCAGCGGCATCGAAAGCGCAGACCTTCTTCGAGTGCTGGGCCGAGGAGCAGGAAGAGAACCATCAGGAAGCGCGGATCGCGTATTGCTGGTCCGGCTTCGAAGCCGCGATGGCGGAGTTGGAAGCCTCTGAGATCGCCGAGCCGCTCGCTCGGGATTATCTGGTGTTCTTCGATTTCGACAGCACCTCCATTCGGAGTGACACGGCGCAGATCCTCAATCAGGTGATCGAGGCATTCAAAGCCCTGAATGCGAGCGGGATGACCCTGACCGGTCACACCGACCGCGCGGGCTCCAGCGACTACAACCAAGCTCTCTCGGTGGGTCGTGCGATCTCTGTTGAGGACTACCTCACCAATCAGGGTATCCCGGCGTCGGATCTGACGACCGCAGGCCGAGGGGAATCTGATCCACGCGTCTCCACCCCAGACGGCGTTCGCGAGCAAGAGAACCGCCGGGTTGAGATCAACATCCAGTAACGAAGAACCGTGGGGCGGTGCGACAACCGCCCCACAGTTTTTCGCGTGACGAACGGCTGACCCCTATGTCGGGTTGCTTGTGTTCTGGCAGCCGATTTCGATTTGCGATCCATCAGAGACTGTAAGCGGACTGATCGATCGAGGAATGAGAGCGGATTAGATGACGGTATTTAAGACCCTGACCCTAGCAGCCGCCGCCGTCGCACTGACAACGTTGGTGCAGAACTCGACCATGGCCGATGAGCGGGTCTCCGGTGATTCTCTCGCCACAAGTCTCCTGAAGTCGCGGGCACAGGTTCGGATCCTACGGCACGACGATGACGTTCATGGCGGGTGTCGCCAGAAAGCCTTCTCCGGAATATCGGTGGTAAAAGCCCCCGCCCGTGGAGGACGAGACAGCCAGACCGGCGTGGCCGCCGAGACCAAATGGCAGGAAGACTGGGGATTGGACCGATGCGGAGAGGAAGTGCGCTACCGCGTGTTCTTCACCGATGTAGGTGATGCCGGCGCCTATTTCGCGTTCAAGCTTTTGAACTAGTCCTGAAAGAGCCAACGTAGGATCTGCGATCCGCGTACCGAGGTGACCAAGCCCCTCTTCAGCCGGAAAACTTCTTATTCAGAACAATAGACTACCTCTCTCAGGAGACTCACCTAACTTGATGACGCGCCGGAGCGCTTCGGAGGCATGGGACACCGTGCTGTCTAGCGCAGCCCGTCCGTGCCTTCGACACCGTCGTGGCTAAGCCCACCCACCCGGGCCAGGGGACGGCCGCTGTCGGTGACCGCCACGGCAACCATGATCTCGCCCGACCGAGGGGAATCGTTCAGACGGACCTCGATCGCATCGAAATGGCTTCGCACATACGCCGCCCGCTTGTGGCCCAACGGCACATCCAGAACCTGCCCCGGTCCGCCCATCTTCTTTGACGAGGGCACCAGCGCCGCACCGCCGCCAACGGCCCGGCGCAGCGGCGCGCCGAGTTTGGGGTGAAGAATGGCGGCCGCATGCTCCAGTTCGCCCGCTTCCCCAACCATGGCGGCCTTGCCGTAGCTCTGCACCTGATCGGGTGCGATCCCAAGAGCCTCGACGCAGCGGCGACCCAGCAGCGCGCCCAGGTCTTCGCCAGCCTCCATCAGGGCGTTAAGATCCTCGACATAGCGCCCGGCGAACGGATTCCGGATGACAGCCACGGCCACCGCCTTTCGGCTGGCGGGACTGACGGGCCGCCCGGCCTCCTGCAGCGTTTCCTCGACCCAGACTGCGATCTTGCGGATATCGGCGCTCATTCCAATTCATCCTCTCCTGCAGTGTCGGCGACGCGGAGGCGGGTTCAGGCCACGCCCTCGCCTCGGTTCCCTGTCTTCTCCGGGCCCTTATCTCTAGGGCGCAAGCGTCTCGGTATGGCCGTCAATGGCCAGGGCCTGACCTGAGATCCGCGAACCGGCGGACGAGGCCAGGAAAGCCGCCATCTCGGCAATATCCTCGGCCATGACCCAGGTTTTCAGAGAGACCCCCTCCACATAGCGGCGGCGGATGGCGGCCTCCGCCTCCCCATGCGCCCGTGCCTCGGCCGTCACCACCCGATCCATACGCGGCCCTTCGACCGCCCCCGGACAAAGGGCGTTCACCCGAATGCCGTACGGGCCCAGTTCCATTGCCAGGGTCTTCATCAGGCCGATGATTCCCCATTTGGCGGTCGCATACGGGCTGCGCATCGGGTAGCCGAACAATCCGGCAGTCGACGAGGTAAGCAGCAGCAGACCGGACTTCTGGGCCTTCATGACCCGTGCCGCCCATTGCCCGGTCAGAAACGCGCCGTCCAGATTGACAGACAAGCAGGCGCGCCACTCGGCCAAATCCAGATCCTCGATCGCGCCGGCCGGTCCCCCGATCCCGGCATTGGCCGCCGCCACATCCGCGCCGCCCCAGTCCCGCTCCACCTGCCCGAGGAAGCCGCCCAGGGATTCCGGATTCGTGACGTCCGCCTGCTGCGCGACAGCCGTCGGATGTGCGGCCCGAAACGCCTCAACAGCCACGGCGTCCACATCGCAGATCGCCACCCGGGCCCCCTCCGCCAGGAACCGCTCTGCCATCGCCCGACCGATGCCGGCGGCCCCGGCGGTGATCACGACGCGGGTAGCCTCAAACTGGGACATATCGGACACTCTCACATGGACTCAGGAAACCGGCACCGCCCCGCCCTCTTCGGTGCGCCTGGCCACATAGGCTGCCAGCGCATCCTTCACAGCCGGATCGACCGACGGCGACTGGAACTCTGCCAGCTTTTGCCGTGCGATCCCATAGGCCCGTTCGGTTGCTGTCTTGGCTCCATCCTCGGTCCATTGCCCGAAGTTCCGCCAGTCGGAGACCAGCGGCGTGTAGAACGCCGTCGTGTAGCGCTCCATCGTGTGCTGGGCCGCGAAGAAATGCCCGCCGGGCTGCACTTCGGCGATCGCCTCGAAGGCCAGTTCCGGATCGCTGGCGTCCAGGGGCTGGAGCAGCTCCGCGAAGACCTGCAGCATTTCCACATCCAGAACGAACTTCTCCAGATTCGCTGTCAGCCCGCCTTCCAGCCATCCCGCCGCATGCAGCATCATATCGCAGCCGCCGAGCAGACTGCCCCACATGGAGAACTGGGTCTCGTAGGCCGCTTGCGCGTCGACCGCGTTCGACGCGTTCGGTGCCGAGCCGCGCCAGGGCAGACCGATATGCCGGGCCAGCTGTCCGGCCGCGAAACTGGCCTTGATGAACTCCGGCGTGCCGAACGCGGGCGAGCCCGACTTCATGTCCACATTCGAGGTGAAGGAGCCGTAGACCACCGGCGCCCCTTTCCGAGTGATCTGCGCCAGAGTGATCCCCGCAAGCGCCTCCGCGTGGGCGAGGACCAGGGCGCCCGGAATGCTGACCGGTGCCATCGCTCCGGACAGGGTGAACGGGGTGATCACGCTGATCTGACCGTGAGCCGCAAAATCCATGATGCCCTGGCACATCGGGATGTCGAGCTGGCGCGGGGAGTTGGTATTGATCACGGTGTAGCAATAGGCGGCCTGGCGGAACCGCTCCTCGTCGACGCCCCGCGCGATCCGCAGCATCTCGAAACAGTCCAGTACCTGGGGCTGGCCACGGGCATAGACGAAGATCGGCTTGTCGCTCTCCGTCAGCATCATTTCCGACATCAGCAGATGCCGGGTCTCGGGCGGCGTGTCCTGCGGCTCCACATTCGGCGACAGCATGTGGATCACGTCGAAGCTCTGGCTCAACCGGACTAAATTGGTCGCGTCAACGAAACTTCCGGCGCGCTTCGGGGTCTCAAAGTCGCTGTAGTTGGGCGCCCCACCGACCCCGAGAAAGACTGTGGAGTCACCGCCCAGAACCAGTTCCCGATGTGCAGCACCCGCTTTCACCGGAAACACCGACGGTGCGGTCTCCATCGCGCGTGCGACCAGCGCCCGGTCCAGCCGCACCATGTTCTCGCCGTCCGCCGGACAGCCGGCGCGCGCGAACGCCTCTCTGGCCTCCGGCAGGAGTACCTTGATGCCCAGCACTTCCAGCACCCGTAGGGCAGTGTCGTGGATCGCCTCGACCCGATCCTGCGACAGGGGCGTCTGGAGGTTCAGCCGATTGTGCAGCTGCCGGTACCGTTCCGACCGGACGATCGACGGCGCGGAGTCACCGGCCTGCCGCCGACCCCGACGTCCTGCGCGCCCACCACGTGTCTCTCGATCAACCATTTGAGCATCCTTTGGCAGAGCGGTGTCGGCCTGCGTGTTGAGGGAAGGCGCTCCATCGGTGACCCTGTCGATCCACGGACGGATTGGCTGGGCCCAAAGTCACGCCCGCATCGCCGAGCCGGACGGATCATAGGGCGAGTCCGCGATGATCTTCGCAGGACGGAGCACGCCGACGACGTGGCAGTCGAGCGCGGTGCCCACATCGCTGCAATCGCGATCCACCAGTGCCATCGCCAGGCTCTTGCCGACACAGTGACCGTAGCCACCGGAGGTCACGAAGCCGACCCGCTTGCCGTCGACCCACAAGGGCTCGAACCCGGAGGCATCGGCGCCATCCGGCTCGATCTCGAGCGTCACCAGCTTGCGGGCCGCAGGTTCTGCGTCCCGCGCCTGCAACGCTGCGTCCCGGCCGATGAAATCGCCCTTATCGAAGGCCACCCAGCGGTCCATCAGGGTCTCCCCAGGCGTGTAGTCCTGGGTGAACTCGCGCGACCAGATCCCAAAGCTTTTCTCAAGCCGCAGCCCGTTGGAGGCACCGAACCCGATATCGACCAGACCCAGCCCCTCGCCCGCACGCTTGAGCATCTGATAAAGGGTCCGATGTTCGCTGGAGGGTACGTTGATCTCGTAGCCCAACTCCCCGATCACCGAGAGCCGCGCAACCTTGGCGCGGCTCATCCCCACATCGAGTGTGGTGCAGGCCATGAACCTGAAGTCATCATGGGCGACAGAGGCGTTGGACACGACCCGCTCCATCACCTTGCGGGCATTCGGGCCGGACACCAGCCAGCCGGTCATCGCGTCCGATACGTCCCGGACCTCCACGCCGCCCCCAGGTCCGTCCGACGGCAGATGATCGCGGAACCAGCGCATGTGCCATTCCCGCAGGTAGTAGGATCCCATCAACCAGAAGGTCTCCCCGTCCCAATTGAAGACCGTCAGATCACCCATCAGCTTGCCGCTGCGTCCCAGCATCGGAGCGAGCCGCGCCCGTCCCGGATTCGGCAGCCTGCAGGCCAGCAGGTGGTTGAGCCATTTTGCGGCTCCCGAACCGGTGATCTCGTAGCGGGAATAGCCCGTGGTATCGAGCAGCCCGCAGCCCGCGCGGGTCTTGCGGGCCTCGTCGCCGACGATCCCGAACGCATTCGAACGCTTGAGCGTCGGGGTCTCCTTGAAATCCTTGGTCGGCGCGAAATACAGCGGCACCTCAAGCCCCCAGCTCACTCCCCACCAGGCGTTGCTGGCGTCCAGCAGATCATGGCTTGGCGAGGTGCGCAGCGGCCGCCCCGCCGGCAGCTGCTCGTTCGGATACGCCATCACGAAACGACGGGAGTAGAACTGACCGGTCGTCTGCTTGAGGTATTCCCGGTTGGTCGCGAACGGCCCGAACCGGGCCACGTCCATGCCCCAGGTATCGCCCTCCGCCTCGCCGTGGATCATCCATTCGGCAAGCGCCTTGCCGACACCCCCGCCCTGGCTGAAACCGGCCATCACGGCGCACGCGCTCCAGAAATTCGGCACACCCGGGACCGGCCCGACC
>JANSYC010000018.1 GCA_024742605.1 Alphaproteobacteria bacterium
CCATGCCCCCACCGGGGGCCTTGGTGTTCAGCTTGCTGGTCTGCAGGGTGACATTGTCGCCCAGCAGATCGCGCAGAACCTCGGTCATTGCCGAGTTTCTGATCACGTCCCAGAACATCGGATCGACCTTGTGGGGCAGCTTGATCCGGGTGAGGCGCGGATTGCTGGCGGAATGGCCCTCGTCCAGATCGAATACGTCGTTGCTTTCGGTAACCGGACGCGACTCGTCGATCAGCTCGAGGGTCCTTGTGCGCAGCATGGACAGCTGTTCCGGCGTGATGGCGTCTTCCACCAGGATGTAGCCGTTGTCGTCGTAGGACTGGATCTGTTCTGGGCTCAGCATCGGACGCCTCCTCACGTGGACGGTCTCATGCCGTCATTCTTAAATGCTATCGGTAACCCAGTGCGGATTCCAGGACTGGATGCCCTACCTTTCGCCGCGCCCCAGCATGACAGCCGTTCCGCTCAGGCCTCCGTCCCGGTCTTTTCACGGAACCGTCTTCGGGGGAGAGTGGGTCAACGTCGAAAGAACACCCTAGGGAGAATGCGGATGTCCGAGATCAAGACCGAATTCGTGATGGAGATGCGCCTGTCGGTCGAGACACCGTTGCAGATGGTCGGCAACACGCAGTTCGGCGACCGTCGGATCGCCAAGGTCACCGGCGGTACCTTCGAAGGCCCGAACATCAAGGGTACGGTCGAGGGCGGCGGCGACTGGATCCTGAACCGGACCGACGGCGTCACCCAGCTCGACGTGCGGCTGGTGATGAAGGCCGAGAACGGCGATCTGATCTACATGACCTATACCGGCCTGCGCCACGGCCCGGCCGAGGTGATGGCGAAGATGGCGGCCGGCGAGCCGGTCGACCCGGCCAGCTATTATTTCCGGACCACCCCGTATTTCGAGACCGGGTCCGAGACCTATGCCTGGATGAACAAGTCCTGCTTCGTCTCCACCGGCAACCGGGAGCCGTCCGGTCCGGTCTACCGGGTGTTCCGGGTGCTGTAGAGTCGGGTCGGGCACCCCATGGGCAATTTGGATGACCATGGGGTGGCGTTGCGCCGTCTCAGACCACGCAAGCCCGCATCCGGCTATTCCTGCACGGTCGGGAAGCCCTCGATCGGGCCGAGATCGACCTTGTCGCGGGCGACCATCGGCGGGGCCAGCGTGTAGATCGCGATCAGGCGGCTGAGGGCCACCAGCGAGTCCACATGCACCCGTTCCCAGCCGTGGCTGCCGTCCAGCCCGAAGGCGATGAGCGCCGTCCGGATGTCGTTGCCCGCCTCCACGGCGGAGGCGGCATCGCAGCGATAGTGTTTGAACACATCCCGCTGATGATCGATCCCGTAACGGCGGGCGAGATCGATCAGGCCGTGGGTCAGGTGATAGTCGAACGGTCCCATCATGTCGCCCATGGCGATGGTGACACCGTATTCGGCGGAGTTCTGGCCGGGTGCTACGGTGGCGTTGTCGATCGCCAGCAGCTCCGCCACATCCCCGTGCAGCACGGCCGACGCACCCGACCCGGTCTCCTCGGAGATCGTGAACAGGAAGTGGCAGTCGACCGGAAGACTGGCATCGGCCTCCAGCAGGGAGTCCATGGCCACCATCATCGCCGCCACCCCGGCCTTGTCGTCCAGATGGCGCGAGCTGATGAAGCCGCTCTTCGTGACTTCCGGGTTCGGGTCGATGGACACGATATCGCCGACATTGAAGGCGCGGCCGATCAGGTCCTTCTGGGTGACCACCCGCTCATCGACCCGGATTTCCAGGTTGGACCAGCTGCTTTCCTGGGTCTCGATCTCCTCGTTGAAGGCGTGGCCGGACGCCTTCAGCGGCAGGATCGTCCCACGGCGCGGGCCGGCATCGGTGTAGACCGTGACCCGCGCCCCTTCGGCAAATCGGGCTGCCCATGTCCCGATTGGCCGAACGGCGAGGCGTCCGTTGTCTTTCAAGGCGGTGACCTGCGCGCCGAGCGTGTCCAGATGTGCCACCACGGCGCGATCGGGACTGGAGACCTTACCGGACATGTTGGCGCGGATGGCGCCGCGCCGGGTCAGCTCATAGTCGATCCCGCGTTTCGTCAGCCATGCGCAGATGTGGTGGACGATGCTGTCGGTATAGGCCGTCGGGCTTGGGATGGCCTGCAGTTCCAGCAGGTAGTCAATGATCCGCTGGGACTGAATTCCAGCGATCGCCTTGGAAGTTTCGCTATAGGCTTTCATGCTGTCGTCTGCGGATCTATCTAATGGCGCCATGCGTCCTTCCCTTCGTGTGTCCCAATTCGGATGGGTCTCTTCTTATCACCGTACGCGGAAAAAGCATGTCGATGAACCTCTCGGCCGTCGGTTGCGGTTCATGGTTGGCGAGACCGGGGCGCTCATTGGCCTCAATGATCACGTAGTCGTCCTGGGTCACGTCAGGGACCAGGAAGTCGAACCCGACGACCGGAATGTCCAGAATCTTTGCACCGGCCTCGGCCGCCTGTTTCAAGACGGGGGAGACCTGATCGGTGACGTCGTGGATGGTGCCTCCGGTATGCAGATTGGCTGTCTTTCGAACCGCAAGCTCTTCACCCGAGGGCAGAATGTCGTCCATTTCGTAGCCGGCGGAATGCACGCACCGTTCGGTTTCCGCATCCATCGGAATTCGGCTCTCGCCGCCCGTGGCGGCCGCCCGGCGCCGGCTCTGCTTTTCGATCAGCGTTCGGATATCGGTCTTGCCGTCGCCCAGCAGGGTCGCGGGTTTCCGGATCGCGGCGGCGACCATCTCGAAATTGATCACCACGATGCGCAGGTCCGCGCCTTCGCAGAACTGTTCGAGCAGGACCCTGTCCGACACCTGTTTGGCGGCCTCGATCGCCCGCCGCATGTCTTTGACCGAGCGGATGTCGACCGAGATCCCTCGGCCCTGTTCGCCCTTGGCCGGTTTGACGACGATGCGGCCGAAGCGCTCCAGAAAATCCTCGTCCGCCTCGTCGTCGGTGACGGCCCGTTGACCCGGCACTTTGTAGCCGTGCTTGGCCAGCAGCCGATGGGTCAGCGCCTTGTCGTCACAGCGGCTGAAGGCCACCGCACTGGTCAATTCGCACAGGCTCTCGCGGCAGGCGACCTTGCGCCCACCATGTTGCAGAACGAACAGGCCGGCGTCCTGATCCTCGACCTCCACACCGATCCCGCGCCGCAGGGCTTCATTGATTATCAGCCGCGCATAGGGGTTCAAACGCCCTTCCGGTGCGGGGGCCGAGTAGAGCTTCTCATTGATCGGGTTCTTGTACTTCACGCTGAAAAGGGGAAGTCGCTCGAAGCCGAGCTTCTCATAGAGGGCAATCGCCTTGTCATTGTCGTGCATGACGCTGAGATCGATATGGGACAGGCCGCGGGTCTGGAAGGTCTCGATCAGATGCCGGACCAGAATCTCGCCGATCTTGGGAAGCGGGGCCTGCGGGTCGACCGCCAAGCACCACAGGCTGCCGCCGTTTTCCGGGTCGCCCCAGGATCTAGCATGATCGATGCCGGTGACGGTGCCGACCACCTCTCCGGTGGCTTCGTCCTCTGCCACGAAATGCAGGATCCGTCGGGAGCCCCGATGGTTCATGAAGAACTCCCGTTCGACCGGCACCATGGTCGCCTTGGCGTAGATCCGGTTTATCGCGATCGCATCCTCGATTGAACGGACCCGCCGCACGAACACGCCCGCCACCCGATCCCGCATCGGCCGGTAGTGGGACAGCGGCAGCCGGAACGTGTGCGAAGGGTCCAGAAACAGGGCCTCGGGCGCCTGTGCCAGCAGCACGTGCGGGTCGGAGAGATAAATTGCGATATCCCGCTCATCCGCTGCCTCCTGCCGGATGGCCTCGGCCAGCACGCCCATATCCGCAAAGGTGTTGCCGAACAGCAGCCGGCCCCATCCGACATGCATGATCGCGTCCGGGTCTCCGCCGCGATCCTCCTCGGTTTCAGGCGCCATCCCCGGGCGCCAGGTCCGCCGCATCTGATCTCTCATGCGCGCCCTCTTCTGTCGGTACTCTGACTGTGAGCGATCTGTGTTGAGCGGGCGTGCCACTGTTCCCGTTCCTCTCTAGCCGGTCAAAGACCGTGGGTTTGCAACCAGGATTCCAGCAGACAGACCTGCCAAAGCTTCGAGCCGCCGAGATTGGTGATATGGGATTCCGGATTGGCCAACAGATTGTCCACATACTCCCGATTGAACAGGCCCCGTTCCCGGGCCACCGGCGCATCCAGCACGCCGCGCACATAGTCGAGCGTGTCGCCCTGTATGTATTTCAGGGCGGGCACCGGGAAGTAGCCCTTGGGCCGGTCGATCACATCGGCCGGGATCACGTCGCGGGCGGCTTCCTTGAGCACGTGTTTGCCACCCTCGGCGACCTTGTATTCGGCCGGAATTCGGGCCGCAAGTTCCACCAGATCGTGGTCGAGGAATGGCACCCGGGCCTCCAGGCCCCAGGCCATGGTCATGTTGTCGACCCGCTTCACCGGATCGTCGACCAGCATCACATTGGTATCCAGGCGCAGGGCTTTGTC
Source organism: Alphaproteobacteria bacterium (assembly GCA_024742605.1). GTDB lineage: Bacteria > Pseudomonadota > Alphaproteobacteria > Thalassobaculales > Thalassobaculaceae > JANSYC01. The sequence goes on from JANSYC010000018.1 coordinate 4,546, forward strand.
GATGGTCCGCTCTGCACCTGGGGCGTCGAAGGCCTTGGCGAGGAAGTCGGCGGTATGGTCGCCGTCGCGCATCGCCGGGCCGGCCGCCGCCAGGAAATCGGCATGGTCGCGGTCGCGGAACAGCCGGGCATAGTCGTCGACCGTGGCGTTCGGCTCCATCAGCGGCGGATACCAGTGATAGCCGCCGAACACCTCGTCGGCACCCTGTCCGGACTGCACCACCTTGACCCGTTTGGCGACCTCCTGGGACAGCAGGTAGAAGCCGATACAGTCATGGCTGACCATCGGCTCCGACATCGCCGCGATGCAACTCGGCAGGGACGGCAAGAGCCGGTCCTTGCTGTTGACCCGGATCTGGTGATGGGTGGTGTCGTAGTGTTTGGCGATGACGTCGGAGTACTGGAACTCGTCGCCCCGCTCGTTGCCGACGGTCTCGAACCCGACCGAGAAGGTCTCCAGGCCCACGCCGCCGGTCTCCTCGGCGATCAGACCGGTGATCAGCGAGCTGTCGACACCTCCAGACAGCAGAACGCCGACCGGCACATCCGCGACCAGCCGACGGCGCACGGCAACCCGCAGACTGTCGAGCACCCGCACCTTCCAGTCATCGAAGCTGAGAGTGCGCTCGTCTTCCGGCGTGGCGTAGGTCGGAGCCCAATAGACCCGCTCTTCGCGTTTGCCGTCCGGCTGGATCGTCAGCGTGGTGGCGGGCGGCAGTTTGCGAACGCCCTTCAGGATCGTGCGCGGCGCCGGCACGACGGCGTGAAAGTTCATGTAGTAATGAAAGGCCACGGGATCGATCTCGCTGTCGATCTCGCCGGTGGCGAGCAGCGCCTGCATATTGGAGGCAAAGCGGAGCGCACCCTTGGTTTCGGCCAGATACATCGGCTTGATGCCCAGCCGGTCCCGCGCCAGGGTGACAACTCCAGTGGTCCGGTCCCAGATCGCGAAGGCGAACATGCCGTGAAAGCGTTCGACGCAGGCCGCTCCCCATTTGTGGAAGGCCTTCAGGATCACCTCGGTGTCGCCATCCGAGAAGAACTGGTACCCGAGCGCCTGCAGATCCGTCCGCAATTCCTTGTAATTGTAGATCGCTCCGTTGTACGCGATCGCCAGCCCAAGGGTCTGGTCGACCATCGGCTGCTGCGCCCGGTCGGACAGGTCGATGATCGACAGCCGCCGATGCGACAAGCCCAACCGGCTCTGCTGGAACAATCCTGCGGCATCGGGCCCGCGCGTGACCATCGCGTCCGCCATTGCCGATAAAGCCACCGCCGACGCGTATCCCCCGTCGAACCGGATCTCGCCGGCCAACCCACACATGTGTCTTCCTATCTTTCACCGGTTGAACTCACGCTCGAAGGTAAGGATGTTACCTCAAAAATAAAGGCATTCTGACAAATTCATAAAAATAATATAATATAAACTCAGTATTGATCTTGCTGAAAACGCAAACTCCAGAAAATATTAGGTATTTTATGTAAATTTGTCGAGGCGTCGGCAAGCGGTATTTGCGACGCTTTCAGTTTATTTATTCAAGTTTGGTTTTATTGCGGTCCGCTTAGCCGTCGACTCAGGTATCTCCCGAATATGCGATCGGATGCTTGACGGTCTTGAGGCTTTCGCCGACGCCGAGGGCGACCGGTATCAAGGTCTCGGCCTTGGCCAACTCGGAGAATGCGTCGATCGCCCGTCCCGGATCCTTGAATCGGGCCTCGACACGATCCATCACCGCGATGGTGATGCCGCTGCCGGCGAGCCCGATGAGATCGGTCTGTGGGTCGCCGACACGCATCCCGACTGCCGGCAGTTTGCGTTTCACGGCGAGGACGACCCCCGCGAGGCCGCGTCTGGCGCGCGGGGAGGGGGTCGAAAGAACGGGCACCATCTGCCGCAAGATCCGAGAACCCAGCTTCTCCAGGCTCTCCGCGACGTTCGCGAAATACAGCGGGTTGATCAGACCCTCTGTCCGAAGCGGCAGCAGAATACGCAGATCGTCCTGGCCGCCCGTGATCTTGGGGCCGAGTTGCGCGAGCTTTTCGATCACCACGCAGTCGAACTCCGACCCCGAGGCCCCATCCATGTCCAGGAAGCTCGCGTCCTCAAAGGCTGCGCCGTCCTTCGACCTCTTAAACACCCGAATCTCGAAGCCGAACATGGCCCCGGAGCGACTGTCGAGGATCGGCTCCCAGCGGATTTCGATCTCGCTGGCGAACTGTTTCGCGATGCCGCGCTGCTTCTGGACATAGCCCTGGTGGGCGATCCGTACGAAGCGGATCAGGTCGTCGATCGTGTCGATCGTCGCACCCTCCAGCACCGCCTCCAGTTCGTAACCGAACCCTTCCGCCATGAACTGGTCGCCGCCGCCGACATGCCCCAGGGCTTCGGTGACTTTGTCGGCGATGCCCCGGCTTCGGGTCTCGGCTTCCTCCCTGCTGGCGCCGTCGAACAGGATGGCAATTCCGTCCGGCTTCATGACGATCACCGTGTCGGATGGGCGGACCATCTTGCGTGTCACCGTCTCGGCGATCTGCAGCGCCTTTGCGGGGGTCAGGCTGGAGTCCTTGGGCGCCTGCTCCAGGAGGGCGTGCATATCGAGCAGATGCACGTGCCCGGCCACCAGTCGGCCCGCCTTCTGCCGTTGCCGGTGGACGGCATCGGAGAGATCCTCGGAACTGAGGTCGCCCGGAGCGGCCGGACGGCGTTGCGAGGGGACGGGAAGGCTGTCGGATTTTCTCCGGGCCGGGTGCACGGGTTCCGACGGCGCCTCGGTCTGCCGGCCTCGGCTCCAGAGGACGAAGACCAGGGCGACAATGGCGGCGAGCACCAATCCCCCGACAAGAATCAACAGGCCCAAGACACGCCGCTCCCTAAAGTCCTCAATCTATTATGCCATGGGCGTGGAGCGCCCGGCAAATCTCTCTCATCGCGCGCCCAGGAACGCGCGCAATATCCGCTCGGTCTCTTCGGGTCGATCCCGGTGGGTGCCGTGTCCGGCATTTGCCACCGGTTCAAACTGGACCAAGGTTTTCGGCAGGTGCGCGGCGATCTCCCCCGCGTCGGAAAGCGGGGTCACCGGATCCCGGTCTCCGGCCAGGACCAGGGTCGGACAGCGGATCTTGGCGAGTTCGGCCCGGTAATCCATCCGCCAGCGTTCACCGCCGCGTGCGAAGAAACGCCGCTCCGTCGTCTCCCGCTTGATCGTGCGTCTGCGGGCCTCCGGGTCCTGCGGCGTGGTGTTGTAGAACGGCAGACAGTGGGTGACCCAATCGTCCAGCACGGTGGCGTCGTCGGCGATCCCGCCGCCCCAGAACCGTTCCGCCACACGGCGCGCTTCCATCCCTGCGATCGCCTCGAAGGCATCGTATTTGCGCTCGAAGACCGAGCGGCAGGCGGTGGAGGCCAGGATCAGCTTTGAGGGCAGATCCGGGTGTCGGCTCGCCACCGACTGTGCCACGAACCCGCCGAAGGACAGCCCGTAGATCACCGGCTTCTGGATTTCCAAGGCGAGACAGAAGCCGGCCACGTCATCGCCCCACTGTGCAAGGGTCTGACGCTCCGGGGGGCCGTCGTCGCTGCGGCCGTTGCCACGATGGTCGATGTAGACGACCTGAGCGATGTCGGTGAGGCGCGAGAAGTACGGCTTGAACCCGGAATGGTCGGCGCCCGGGCCGCCATGCAGAACGATCAGGGTCGGCTTTTCCCGCAGGCGCGGGCCGTCCGGTGTCCATTTTTCTCCGTCCACATCGAAGAACAGCCGCACACCATTGATCTCGACGCGCATCCCGGTCTCCCTTTTCATACGGACTTGGTGCCCACTATGCTCCGCGATGCGACGGCAAATCCAGGGATCGAAAGAATGACCAAGCCCAAGATTCTGATCACCGGCGGCGGCGGGCTGCTCGGCCACCACGTCATCGACGCCATGGCGGCGGATCACCAGGTCGAGGTGCTGGATCTGAAGCAGCCGGACCGGGATGTGAGATTTCACCGGGTCGATATCCGGGACTTCGATGCGGTGGTCGCCGCGGTTCAGGGGCATGACCGGATCCTGCATCTGGCGAGCATCGACGACGGTACACCTGTGCCGGAGACGGAATACGCGACCGTCAACATCCAGGGCACCTGGAATCTGTTCCACGCGGCGGAGGCCGCCGGCGTCAGCCGGGTGGTGATCGCGTCCTCCAGCGCGTCCTTCGGGATAGCCGCCGACCAACCGCCTTTGCGCCTGCCGATCGACGAGACCCATGTGCAGCGCCCGCGCCGGACCTATGATCTGACCAAGCAGATGATGGAGCGGATCGCCGATAGCTATGCCGGACGCGGCGCGATCGGCTCCGTCATCGCCTTGCGACCGACCCTGGTCGCCCGGCCCGAGAAGACCGCAGAGATGGTCGCCGAACTCTCCACCCTGTCGGAGGAGGACGGCAATCCGGGGGTCACGGTCACGGCGCCGATCTATGGCGGGCTGCCGCTGCTGCGGACCTATGTGACATCGCGGGATTGCGCGGCGGCCTTCCGGGCCGCTGTTCTGTCCGACCTTCCGGGCTATCACTGCTACGTGGTGGCCGCGGACGACACCCTGGGCGCGGTCGAGACGCTGGGATGGCTGCGGCGGAAATTCGGTGTGTTGCCGGATATCGCCGACGCCGGCTATTTCGCCGAGCGGCCGACCCGCAGTCCGCTCGACAATCGGCGGGCGAAGGCGGCGCTGAACTGGTCCCCTCAGGATGACTGGGCGGCGGTGGTGCGGGACGTAATGGCGCGCGGCTAGCCGGTTCTAGCGGCCGATGCTCATGCGCTCCAACCTGCGGCGCACGAAAATCGGCAGCAGCGACAGCGCGGCCAAGCCGAACAGCGGCAGCAGAAGCTGCGGTGTGAAGACCTCGCCCGGGCTGACCGCGCTTATTTCGGTCAGCGACTGCAGCTCCGAGCCCAGAGAGGCAACGACGAAGGAGATCGGCAGCACCCCAAGGGCTGTCGCCACCCAGACGTTGAGGGGGTGAATCGGAAGCGGGATCGGCACCAGATTTCCGAACCAGGCCGGTGTGATTGGTGTCAGGCGGAGAGCCACCACAACCCAGAAGATATCCCGACCGAGCGCCTGCTGAATTGCTACGATCCGGCTTCCATGCCGGTCGAGCAGCCAGTTTTCGAAGAACCTCCGGCCGATGACGGTGACCAGCATGGCGCTCAGCCCACCGCCGATGGCGGACAGTAGGGCACCTGCCACCCCCCCGAACAGGAATCCGCCGGACAGCATCACCACCAATCCGCCCGGCACCGGGCCGATCTTTCCCAGAACGGCGAACAGGAAGTAGCCGGCGACGGCCGGAATCGGGTTGGCCGCAACCCAGTCACTCACTGCCTGACTCTGGCGCAGGATGGTGGCGGTGTCGATGTAATGGCTGGCTACAAGGAACGCGATTCCGGTCGCCAATATAGCCGCCAGACCGAATGCGGCGCGGGGGTGGCGTTTGAGCTTGGCAATCGGCATTGGGTTCCTGTCCGACAGGGAAAAGGGGATCTGGTACAGGACGCCATGTGTGGCCGATAGAGTGGCTTGTCCAGCTTGAACCGGACGTAGCTTTGGACAGCCGACGGAAAATCGACAGCCGGTCCCCCTTCCGAGACCGCATTTGGAGGACAATATGCTACAAGCGCTTCCGCTGCCCCGCGTCCAACCGATTCAGGCCGATGACCCAACCGACTCAAATGTCCGCTCTGTTCTCGACCACCTTGCGGATTTTCGCCGACCGGTTCCAGGATCTCCTGGTGGTCTCGGTCCTGGCCTCCGTGCTGATGGCCCTGCTGGGGTGGATCCTGTTCAACGTGCTGCTGGGCGACGGTGCCGAGATGATCCAGTTCAGCCAGGATTCCGACGGGAACGTGACCGATGTCGCGATCGATGGGCTGATCCTGGGCGCCATGCTCGTTCTGGTGGTTCTGGTGATGGCCCTTTGGGTGATCCCGGTCACCCTGATCGCCGATGGTGAGATCCGCGGCCAACCGGTGGATCTGATCACCGGCCTTCTGGCAATCCCGGCGCTCTTCCCGCGCGTCGGTCTGGTTCAGATGGCCTGGACCCTGCTCATCTTCCTGGGATGGATGATGTTCTTCGTGCCGGGAATCTACGCCTTCGTGCGCTATTGGGTGGTGACCGTCACCGCAATCCTCGAAGGGCGGGGCGATTTCCAGGCCTTCAGCCGGGCCAGCGATCTGACGGAGGGTTTCCGGTTGAATTTCGCGGGCATCCTCATCATCGGCGGTGCGGCGCTGTTCATGACCCACATCATCCTTTTGGGAATTCTGGAATCCCTCGGATTTTCGGACCTGTTCGTCGCGTTCACCGCCAGCCTGATGACCCAGTTCATTTTCACGACCGGCCTGTTCGTCTTCCAGACCGTGTCCTATCACGCCGCCCTGACGCGGAACGCCGCCGAATGAGGCTCAGGTCGCGGGCAGCTGCGGGCCGGGTATCAGTATCCGTCCGGCAGGTGGTCCTCGGCGACGTAGTTCGAGAACTTGGTGGTGGCGCCCTCGAAGTGCAGGGTGACGGTGCCGGTCGGACCATGACGCTGCTTTGAGACGATGACCTCGGCCTTGCCGTAGGCCTTCTCGCAGCGTTCCTGCCACTGGTCGTGGCGCTCGTTGAACTTCTCGTCGTTCTCGTCGGCGCGCTGGGTCGGCTCGGCCTTCTGCAGATAGTATTCCTCGCGGAAAATGAACATGACGACATCCGCGTCCTGCTCGATCGATCCGGATTCCCGTAGATCCGCAAGAACCGGCTTCTTGTCTTCCCGCTGCTCCACCGCGCGGCTCAACTGGGAGAGGGCGATGACCGGAACCTCAAGCTCCTTGGCGATCGCCTTCAGACCCTGCGAGATCGCTGAGATCTCCTGTACCCGGTTGTCCGAGCGCGTTCCGAGACCCGGACGCATGAGCTGAAGATAGTCGACCACGATCAGCGACAGCCCGTGCTGGCGTTTCAGCCGACGGGCGCGGGTGCGCATGGTGGAAATCGGCAGCGCGGGGGTATCGTCGATGAACAGCGGTGCGCGTTCCAGATCCTGAACCGCATCGACCAGCCGGCCGAAATCATCGTCGCCCAACATGCCGCGCCGCAGTTTCTCGGAAGATATCGCCGTGCGCTCGGCCAGAATACGTGTGGCCAGCTGCTCGGACGACATCTCCAGCGAGAAGAACGCCACCGGCTGGCGCGGCTGGGTCGGATCGTCGAGCCCGGCGGTTGCCGCGTGAAAGGCGATATTGGTGGCGAGCGCCGTCTTGCCCATGGCCGGACGGGCCGCCAGGATCAGCAGATCGGAGGGGTGCAGGCCCCCCAGCAGGTTATCGATGTCGATCAGTCCGGTGGACAGGCCCGCCAACCCGCCCTCGCGCTTATAGGCGGCCTCGACCATCGAGATCGAATTGACCAGTGCGGTCTTGAATTCGACGAAGCCGCCTTCCGAGGCCCCGTCCTCCGCCAGATTGAACAGCTGGGATTCCGCCTTTTCGATCTGGCTGGTCGCCGGGGTATCCAGGTCGCGGTCGAAGGCGTCGTTGATGATCGTCTCGCCGACCTCGATCAGCTCGCGCCGCAGGAAACAGTCCCGAATCTCGCGGGCGTAATCCTCGGCGTTGATGACCGACACCACAGAGGCGGCCAGTTTGACCAGATACTGCGCGCCGCCGACCTCCTGCAGCGCCTCGTCCTGGTCGAACAGGCCTTTCAGGGTCACCGGGCTCGCGATCTGTCCGCGCTCGATCAGCCGGGCGCAGGCCTCGTAGATCCGGCCATGGGCGGCATTGGCGAAATGGATGGCCTGCAGGAAGTCGGAGACCCGCTCATGGGCCCGGTTGTTGATCAGGATGGCGCCCAATAGGGCCTGCTCCGCCTCATTGTTGAACGGAGGTTCCCGGTACTCCGGCGTGGTCTCCACGAGCGAGGCATAGGCGTTCGACATCGGGCGCAACTCTCCTGTTGCCGAGTATACACGGTCCGGTTTCCGGATGCTTCACCGCGTGCCAGCGGCGAAGCGGAAGTTTTAGCAAGGGGGAGGGGGCGGGAGGAAGCGGAATCGCCCGGCCAGTCTGAATTTGCGGTGGACAACAGGCTGTGAGAGCTGGGGATAGTTTTCGGATCGCGGTGCCGCCCTAAAGGCTTGCGGGCTGACCGGAACTTGTGAATTATTTGACATCGAATCGGTTTTTATCGGCGCGCGGTGGGGTGGAGACATGGTCGAGCCGGACAGCATTCTCAGCCACGTATCGCTGGGCGTGGATGACACCGAGGCCGCCGGCCGCTTCTACGACGCGTTTCTGGCGCCGCTGGGAATAGCCCGAATCATGGAGGCGCACGGTGCGATCGCCTGGGGCCGGGCATTCCCGGAATTCTGGGTCGGGGCGCCGCTCGACGGTGAACCGGCCTCGGTCGGCAACGGCACCCATGTCTCCTTCCTGGCGACCAGCCGGTCCCAGGTCGATGCGGCCCATGCCGCCGGTCTGACCGCCGGAGGGTCGGACGACGGCGCCCCCGGGCTCAGAGCCTATGGCGAGGGATACTACGCCGCGTTTCTCCGGGACCCGTTCGGCCACCGGGTCGAAGTCCATACCATCGACGGGATGTTCGACTAGATCGGGCCGATCCGTTCCGAAACCGAAAACGGCCGCACCCAGAGGGGTACGGCCGTCTTCAAAGGCTTCAGGTCAGGGGCAGATCGATCAGGCGATCTGCTCGTCCTCGTCTTCGGACACCGGCTCGACCTCGGCGGCGTCTTCCGGACGCTCCAGCAGCTCTTCGGCGGCCGGGGCATCGTCCAGATCACGCTGCTCTTCCATGGCCTCACGATCCAGGGCCCGGCCGAGCTTGGCCTGGGTCTGGGCTTCGTCGAGGCTGCGGGCGATGTTGACGGTCACTTCCACCGAAACCTCCGGATGCAGCTGCACGCGCAGCGGCTCGAGACCGAGCTGCTTGAGCGGGCGGTCCATCCGAACCTGGTTGCGGTCGATGGTGAAGCCACCTTCGCCGACGGCGTCGGCAATGTCGCGGGCCGTCACCGAGCCGTAAAGCTGACCGGCTTCACTGGCGGCGCGCACCAGCGAGATGATCAGACCTTCCATCTTCTTGGCGATCTTCTCGGCCTCGCCCTTCCTGGACAGGTTCTCGGCCTCGAGCTGGGCGCGGCGTTCACCGAACACGGCACGGTTCGCCTCGGTCGCGCGCAGCGCCTTCTTCTGGGGCAGAAGGAAGTTCCGGGCGTAGCCCGGCTTCACCTTCACTTCGTCGCCCATCTGGCCGAGATTCTCGACCCGCTCCAACAGAATGATTTGCATGTCTATCTCCTTCCCGGTCGTCCGGCCGTCACTTCAGGATGTACGGCAGGAGCGACAGGAACCGGGCGCGCTTGATGGCGCGTGCGAGTTCCCGCTGCTTCTTGGCGGACACGGCGGTGATCCGAGACGGTACGATCTTGCCGCGCTCGGAGATGAACCGACCGAGCAATTTGACGTCCTTGTAGTCGATCTTCGGCGCGTTGGTGCCGGAGAACGGGCACGCCTTGCGGCGGCGCATGAAGGGCCGACGAACTGCGGCCCGAGCGATTTGCAACTGAGTCATGATCTATGCTCCTTCCGCGCGTTCTAGTCGTCACCGCGGGCGTCGCCGCCCCGGTCGCCACCACGATCACTGCCGAACCGGCCGCCATCGCGACGCGGACCGCGATCCCGATCACCGCCTTCGCGGCGCGGGCCCCGGTCGCCGCGATCACCCCGGTCGCCACGATCGCTGCGCTCCCCGCGGGACTGCAGCATGACCGACTGACCTTCCTCGTGCTCGTCCACCCGAATGGTGAGGTAGCGGAGGACGTCTTCGTTCAGGCGCATCAGACGTTCCATCTCCTGCACCGCGCCCGACGGGGCCTCGATGTTGAAGAGCACGTAATGGCCCTTGCGGTTCTTGTTGATGCGGTAGGAGAGGTTCTTGAGACCCCAGCTTTCGCGCTTCTTCACCTCACCGCCACCGGCGGCGATGATGCCCGCGAACTCTTCCTGCAACTGATCGACCTGAGTCGACGAGATGTCTTGGCGTGCGATGAACACGCTCTCATACAACGGCATTGCCCACTCCTTGTGGATGTTGCGCCCGTGCTGTTGCGGCTTCGGGCAAAGCCGTCCGGACAATCCGAACGGCAAGGAGTTATGTGAAACTCTGTCACCTCCGCCGAGCGACGCCCGGCGAAGGAGCGCGCACTATACGCAGGAGTTCCGTCGAATCAAGCGGAACTTGGCGGCGCGGCTCGGCATACGGGACGGGGCGCGCGGCTTGGCGGAGCCGAAGGACCCTTAACGGTTTCCGGTCCCCCTGGTAGGCTTCGGCCAAGCCCGCATCAGATCGGGCACATGGGAGGCCGGAATGTCAGACGGGATGATCGCGTCCGCGGTCGCCGCAGAGGCGGCGTTTCAGATCATGAGCAAGGCCGGGATCGAAATCCCGGACGACTACCTCGGCGGCATCCAGGCGATGGCCAATACCGAGGAGGGGGATCTGTCCGCCTTCGTGCTCCGGGCCATGCTGGAGAACTACGAGGCCGCCAAGCAGGATCGCCGGGCCATGTGCGCCGATACCGGGGTGCCGCGCTATTACGTGAAAATCGGCAACGAGGCCCGGATGGAAGGCGGTTTCGTCGAGCTGGAGCGCTGCATCCGACAGGCGACCGCCCGGGCCACCCAGGAGGTACCGCTGCGGCCCAACCGGGTCCATCCGGTCAGCCGCCAGGACAACAACAACAATGTCGGCATCAACGCGCCGGAGATCGAATACAGCTTCGAGCCGAATGCCGACTGGATCGACGTCACGACCGTGCACAAGGGCGGGCTGTTCGGCACCGACTACCGGATGCTGTTCCCCGGCGACGGGATCGACGGGATCAAGCGGTTCTACCTGGATACTCTCGTGGCCTTCGGAAAGCGCGGGCTGGCCTGCCAGCCGGCGATCGTCGGGATCGGGCTGGGCGGCTCGAAGGACACCTGCATGGTGCTGGGCAAGCAGGCGGCCTGCCTGCGGGTGGTCGGCGACCGCAATCCGGACCCGGAGCTGGCGGCGCTGGAGCTGGAGCTGAAGGAGCTCGGCAACTCGATCGGGATGGGCGCGATGGGCTTCGTCGGATCCTCCATGGTGGTCGATTGCCATATCGAGGTCGGCTACACCCATACCGGTGGCATGCCGATGAGCGTGCACTGCTTCTGTCTGTCCTCGCGCCGTGCCACCGCGCGACTGCACCCCGACGGTCGGGTGGAATACCGGACCGACCCCGACTGGTTCACGCCGTACCTGCGGCGAGAGTCGGTCGAGTGGTCGCATCTCGCCACGGAGGCCGCGGAATGACCGGTAAGACGCTCAGGGAGGTCCGGCTGCGGACCCCGGTGACGCCCGAGGCTCTTGCGAAGCTGGAGCTCGGCGACGTGGTCTATCTGGACGGGGTGATCTACACCGCGCGGGAGGGGGTCTACAAACGCATCCTTCAGGACGGTGAGCAGCCGCCCGTCGATTTCGCCACCACCACCAATGTCAATTTCCACTGCTCGCCGGCCGCCTCGGTCAACCCGGACGGCAGCTTCAACATCGGGGCTGTCACCGCGACCGCCAGCTTCCGCTTCTCGAAATGGCTGCCGAAATGGTTCGAGGTCTCGGGCGCCAAGATCATCATCGGTAAGGGCGGGATGAGCGAGGCGGATTACCGGGAGGTCTTCGTCCCGGCCGGGGCGATCTACCTGACGACCGTCGGCTACGGCACCGGTGCGCTTCTGGGGCGCGGGATCCGGAAGGTCCGGGCCGCCCATTGGCTCGACCGGCTCGGTATCGCCCAGGCCATGTGGGTGCTGGAGGTCGAAAAGTTTGGCCCGCTGCTGGTCGAAAGCGACCTGGAGGGCAACTCCCTGTTCGAGCGCAACAACAAGATCGTCAACCAGGGGCTCGCCAGGCTCTATGAAGGTCTCAGACCGCCCAGTCTGGCCCGCTACGGCGAGACCGATGACCGGGGCAAGGAAGTGATTGGATAGCGCGGCATCATCGCCATATTGAATCCGGGGCGAGTGAACTGTCAGGGTGACGGCGATGCGCGCACTGTTTTCAGTTCTGATCGCCGGTCTTTTGGCCGGTTGCGTGACGGCGCAGAACACGGCCGGGCTTCCGGATTCCGAGGCCCGCCGGGATTATCTGCGCTATGCGGGCGCTTCCGGGCCGGTGTATCTGCGGGTGATGACCTGGCCGCTGCGCCTGGGCGAACAGCCGGAGGTGGGCGCGGCGATGGCGGCGGCCGCGACCGGCGCGGTCTTCGGTCTGCCGACCGCGTTCACAGCCGATCCCGGCGCGGCCCCTCAGCCGCAGTTCCGGATTGTCGCCACGTTTGATTATCCGCCGCCGCTGTCCCCGAGCGCCCTGTGCGCCGCCGACCGGGCGGACCGGGGACCGGCGGTGTCACCCGACGGCCGCGAGACCAGCCTGCTGCTGGCCTTCTGTACCCGCGGCGAACTGCGGGCCGGAACCCGTGTACGCGGCCCCTGGATTGGAACCGTCAGCGATCCGGAGTTCCGCCGGATGGTGCGCTCGGGCATCCGGGAAATGTTCTCCTTCGACGACCCCCGATACGACGAGCCCCGTCTGGTGGGCGGCTTTGGCTACGGACACCACCACAGCTTCGGCCACCACACCGGCTTCCATCGCCGCCATCATCACGGCAGCTCGGCCGTATTCGGTTTCGGAACCGGCTGGTAGGGCCCGTCCGCTTACTTGTTCGCCCGGTTCTCCACCAGGTCGTCGACCACCGCCGGATCTGCCAGGGTCGAGGTGTCGCCCAGGCTGTCATGCTCGTTGGCGGCGATCTTGCGCAGGATGCGGCGCATGATCTTGCCGGAGCGGGTCTTCGGCAGGCCCGGCGCCCATTGGATCACGTCCGGGCTGGCGATCGGCCCGATATCCTTACGGACCCATTGCACCAGTTCCTTACGAAGCTCGTCGGAGGGCTCTTGGCCTGAATTCAGGGTTACGTAGGCGTAGATTCCCTGGCCCTTCAGGTCATGCGGATAGCCGACCACGGCGGCCTCGGATACCTTGGAATGGGCGACCAGAGAGCTTTCGACCTCGGCGGTGCCCATGCGGTGGCCCGAGACGTTGATCACGTCGTCGACCCGTCCGGTGATCCAATAGTAGCCATCCTCGTCCCGCCGGCAGCCGTCGCCGGAGAAGTAGCGGCCCGGGAAGGTCGAGAAATAGGTCTGGAAGAACCGGTCGTGATCGCCGTAGACCGTCCGCATCTGGCCGGGCCAGCTGTCGGCGATGCAGAGATTGCCCTCGGTGGTGCCCTCCAGGACCTTGTTGTCGGCATCCACGATCACCGGAGTGACCCCGAAGAACGGCTTGGTCGCCGAGCCCGGCTTCAGTTTGGTGGCGCCGGGCAGCGGGGTGATCAGGATGCCGCCGGTCTCGGTCTGCCACCAGGTGTCTACGATCGGGCAGCGCCCGTCACCGACCACCCGGTGGTACCAGTTCCAGGCCTCCGGATTGATCGGCTCACCGACCGAGCCCAGCAGGCGGAGCGATTTGCGGCTGGTCTTGGTCACGGGCGCGTCGCCGTCCCGCATCAGGGCGCGGATGGCGGTGGGCGCGGTGTAGAAGATGTCGACCTTATGCTTGTCGACCACCTCCCAGCAGCGGCTGTTGTCCGGGTAGTTCGGCACCCCCTCGAACATCAGCGTCGTGGCCCCGTTGGCAAGCGGCCCGTAGACGATATAGCTGTGGCCGGTGACCCAGCCCACATCCGCCGTGCACCAGTAGACTTCGCCCGGCTTGTAGTCGAACACCAGCTCATGGGTCATCGAGGTGTAGACCAGATAGCCGCCCGCGGTGTGCAGCACGCCCTTCGGCTTTCCGGTCGACCCGGAAGTGTAGAGAATGAACAGCGGATCCTCTGCCGCCATTTCGGCCGGCGGGCAGTCCGCGGACGCCGCCGTCGTCACCTCGTGATACCAGTGATCGCGACCGTCCTTCATCGCGACATCGCCGCCGGTACGCTTGACCACGATCACGGTGGTGCATCCCGGGCAGGTCTCAAGCGCTTTGTCCGCATTGGCCTTCAGCGGCACCTTGCGGCCGCCGCGCAGGCCTTCATCCGCCGTGATCAGGGCGTTGCTCTCGCAATCCTGAATCCGGTTCGCCAGGCTGTCCGGCGAGAAGCCGCCGAACACCACCGAATGGACGGCGCCGATCCGGGCGCAGGCCAGCATGGCGTACGCGGCCTCGGGGATCATCGGCATGTAGATGGTGACCCGGTCGCCCTTCTTGATGCCCTGGTCCTTCATCGCATTGGCGAGGCGGCTGACCTGCTCGTGCAGTTCCCGATAGGTGATGTGCTTGCTCTCGCTCGGGTCGTCGCCTTCCCAGATGATGGCGGTCGTGTCCGCCTTGTCCGCGAGATGCCGATCGATACAGTTTGCGGCGACGTTCAGGGTCCCGTCATAAAACCATTTGATGTGCAGATCGGCCTCCGAAAAGGAGACGTCCTTCACCTTGGAATACGGCTTGATCCAGTCGATCCGCTTACCGTGCTCGCCCCAGAATCCCTCGGGATCTTTGATCGAGCGCGCGTACATCTCGTCGTATTTGGCCGCGTCGACATGGGCGTTTGCGGCAATCTCGGCGGGGACGTCGAGGATGGTTTGGTCCATTTGGGGAGGCTCCCTTGATCTCGTCTTCTCACGCTCCGACTGAGGCGGAGCTTTTCTGAGCGCAGTATCAACATTCGGTATTGGGTTAACAAGCCGTGGTGGCGCGAGCGCCTTGGTCTGGCTCGCATTCTGTAAAATGCCATGCGGCCAACCGGGACGGTTTGTAAAGTTCTTCAGTGGGTTTTTTACAAGCCGAGCGGTCGGATAAGAACCACCTTACCAGGATTTTCGATTCAAAAATCATGCTAAGGTATTATTTTATGTATATATTCTTAATATAAGTGTATTTTCATGTTTTTTCAGAAATCACGCGCGCAGAATGCGGAGAGAGAGGTGATGATATCCAAAAACATTCTGTAGACCGCCGCCAGTTTGTCCGTTGTGGCGATGGTGGGCTGCATACCCATGGAGCCGGGCCCGGTCATCGAAGGCGCGACCCTGCCGGTCTGCGCCGCCGATGTCC
This sequence comes from Alphaproteobacteria bacterium, assembly GCA_024742605.1. Taxonomy (GTDB): domain Bacteria; phylum Pseudomonadota; class Alphaproteobacteria; order Thalassobaculales; family Thalassobaculaceae; genus JANSYC01. The sequence continues at coordinate 19,733 of JANSYC010000018.1, forward strand.
CGGTCAGTTCGGTCACGGTCTCTTCTAAGAGTCCGTGCGACCATCCCGAGATGTCAAGCCTGGACGGGACCCGTCTCGCACGGTTCGCCTGGAACATCTTCATCGCCATGAACTGGCCGGCGAAGGATCCCTTCGATACACCCTCCAGCCGGGGCGTGCCGGACACCTCGAAAGCCTTCGGGGCGCAGGCCGATGCGGTCGTCTGGGACACATGGCGGGAGACGCGGGAGCTGTTTCGGATCGTGACGTCCGGCAGCACCTACAAGTTCGCCGAGCCGCCCGCCTTCAACGACGGCCGCTCTCCAAGCGGCTCCGGCCCGAGCACCGCGATCCCGATGTGTGTGACGGTGGCCTAGGTTCCTCAGCGTTTCGTCACCGCTCTGCAAAGCAACAAGATCGAAAACCATCTGGATGAAACCGACGAGATCGGGCTCGCGGTTCTCTGGCGGGATGGGCTGACCGCTCCCGGCAATTCCGGCGTCCTGGCGGCGGGCCCCGTACTTCTCCTTCTTCTCCACCTTACAGCACCTGGCCAATTATCCGGGGAAGTTCGTCTACACCAACGCCAATGGAAAGGCGAAAGACGGGGTGCACTTCTCCTCGACCCCGAAGAACCCGTTCGGCGTCACCTATCCGCAAGCGGAAACGCCATCGCGCCCAGCATCGACATGGGCGGCAGCATGGGCTGCCACGGCAATACCCAGAGCACCGATTTCAGCTTCACCTTGGGCAATGCGACGGCGGAGCCGACGGGGTTTGCCGCGGGGACGACCGAGGATGTCTGCCAGGAAATCGGCCTGGTCTACAACGGCATGAATGCCTGTCAGGCCGCGGCACCGTAACAGCCGGTTCTGCATCGTCGGGGCGAGGGGGTCAGTCGATCTCCTCGCCCCGTATGACCGCTTCCAGCGCGTCGACATCCGCGAGCTCCAAAACCCGCCGGGAGATCCGATGCGAGAACCCGGCGCGGGCCATGGCGGCGAGGTCCTTGGTGCGGCGCTCTTCCCGCTCCTCCGCCGGCCGCATCGGGCCGAGGCGCCGCCGCTGTGCCAGCCGCGCCGCCGCGATCAGTTCCGGGTCTCCGTCGACGGTCTGGTCATGGGCGTCGAGCGCGTGGTCGATCAGCTCTGCGTCGACGCCCTTCTGGGACAGGGTCATGCGGATCTTTCGTGCGCTGTCGCCCCGGCGCCGCAGGCTCACGGCCTTGGTCTCGGCGAAGGCGAAGTCGTCCAGATAGCCGAGCCGTTTGAACTTCTCGATCACCGGCTCGATCCAACCTGCGGCCTCTTCCCGCTCGCAGCGCCCGTCCCGCGCCGCCCGCTCGATCCGTCGCAGCAGGACCGCTCGGAGCCCGGCCTCGCTGGCCGAGAAGCGCTGCAAATAATGCAGGGCCGAGCGCTCGACCGTGATCGGCTTCAGCGGTCCGGTCTTGCGGCGGCGGTTGTTTTTCGGCGGGTCGCGGTCCATCTCCGACATGCCGCAACTATTGCAGCTTGGCCGCTGTCTGCCTATGGTCCGCCGCTTTCGGAGAGACACGACTCAATGGCCCATATCCAAGACCTTCGCAGCCCGACACCGCAGCCGCGCCGGATCACCGGCGTGAACTGGATCGGTGTCTGGACTCTGTACGCCAAAGAGGTGCGGCGGTTCCTGAAGGTGATCAACCAGACCGTCTCGGCGCCGATCGTGACCACCTTGATGTTCCTCGCGGTGTTCACCCTGGCTCTCGACCGGCGGATCGAGATCGGCGACGGAATCGGATTCTCGGTGTTCCTGGTGCCCGGTCTGGTGATGATGGCGATCCTGCAGAACTCCTTTGCCAACACCTCCTCGTCGATCGTCACCGGCAAGATCCAGGGCAATATCGTGGACGTTCTGATGCCGCCCCTGGGTCCGGGCGAGCTGACCTTCGCCTATGCGGCCGGGGCGGTGACCCGGGGCCTCGTGGTGGGGACCGGTACCGTCATCGTGCTGTCGGCTGTGGTCGGAATCCTGCCGGTGAACCCGCTGCAGATGCTGTTCTTCGCGGTCATGGGGTCGCTGATGCTGGGGCTCGTCGGCATCATCGCGGGCATGTGGGCGGACAAGTTCGACCACCTGTCCAGCGTGACGAACTTCGTGATCACCCCGCTCACCTTTCTGTCCGGCACATTCTATTCGATCGATCGGTTGCCGGGATACTGGAACACGCTGGCCCATATGAACCCGATCTTCTACCTGATCGACGGGTTCCGGGGCGGCATGATCGGCTGGTCCGATACCGCCCCATGGATCGGTGCGGTTCTCGTGGCGGGGATCAATCTGTTGTTGATCGCGGTCAGCTATCGCTTGCTGCGTTCGGGCTATAAGCTGAAGGCGTGACAGGGGTGGCGGGGTCGGATGTGAAGATCGGCGGAGAGCAAGGGCCCTCGGGCGTATTGGCGAGCCAGCACCTGCGGGCGCTGATCGGCGACGAGGTGATCTCGGCGGATCAGCCGATCGACGAGAACCAGGTTCAGCCGGCAAGCCTCGATCTGCGTCTCGGGGACGTGGCCTATCGGGTCCGCGCCTCCTTCCTGCCCGGTCCCCGGGCCACTGTTCAGGACAAGCTCGACAAGCTGCAAATGCACAGGATCGATCTGCGCGGCGGGGCGGTTCTGGAGAAGGGCTGCGTCTACATCGTGCCGCTGCAGGAGCGGGTTCGGCTGCCCGCCACCCTGTCGGGCATGGCGAACCCGAAAAGCTCGACCGGCCGGCTCGACATCTTCACCCGCCTGATCGCGGATCGGGCGGTGGAGTTCGAGACCGTGACCCCCGGTTATGACGGCCCGCTCTATGCCGAGATCTCGCCGCGCACCTTCTCGGTTCTGGTCCAGCCCGGCACCCGGCTGAACCAGTTGCGCCTGCGTCAGGGCTCGGCCCAGATGACCGACGGCCAGATGCGGGAACTGCAGGCGCGGCTGCCGCTGGTCGACAGCGATCTGGCCGATATCAAGGAAGGCGTCGGCTTCTCCGTCGACCTGACCCCGCCGGAGATCGGTCCGAACGGCACGGGCCTCGTCGGCTTCCGCGCCAAGAAGCACACCGGTCTGATCGACGTGGACAATGTGGCCGGCTATGCGGTGGAGGAGTTCTGGGAACCGTTGCACCTGCCCGCCACGCCGAATGACGGTCTGGTCCTGAACCCGGACGAATTCTACATCCTGCGCTCAAAGGAAAGCGTCACCGTCCCGCTGGATCACGCGGCCGAAATGCGGGCCTACGACACCCGCGTGGGGGAATTCCGGGTGCATTATGCCGGTTTCTTCGATCCCGGTTTCGGCCATCCGGAAGTGGGTGCCGTCGGCACCCGCGCGGTCCTGGAAGTCCGCAGCCACGAGGTGCCGTTCCTCCTGGAGGACGGCCAGATCGTCGGCAGGCTGGTCTATGAGCCGCTGGTCGAAAAACCCGATAAGATCTACGGTGCCGACGGCCTCGGCTCGAACTACCAGCGCCAGGGCCTCAAACTCAGCAAGCATTTCCGGTAGGGTACGAACCGCCTAACCGATGATCTTCCAGTAGGTGTCCTTCTTCGTCACCTTGCCGCCCTCGAATTCCCAGAGGTCGCAGCCGGTATACTCGAAGGGTTTGCCGTCCTTGGTGCCGCGAACGATCCACTCGCTTATCGCTTTGCTGTCGTCGACGATCCAGTGGCGGATGTCGTCCCACCGCATGTCGGTGATCTGCGCGTAGCGCTCACGCAGCACGTCGCCGATCTCTTTCTTGCCGTGGCAGACCCGGCCTTCCGGCGCTTTCGGCCCGCTGGCCATGACCCAGACGGAGTCGTCCACGAAATGGGACAGGATACCGTCCACGTCGTGCCGGTTGAAACCGTCCTGAATCTCATCCAACAGCGCGATCGTCACCAGTCCGGCCATGTTCCGCCTCCCGTGTTCAAACAAGTCCCTATCTTAACGGGACAGATGGGGCCCGGCGCAAGTGCCCGCATCGAACGGGTGAGCACGCGCGGGGGCCAGAACCGATCTTGACGAAACCGTTCGCATACAAACAAACTGCTGCGCGGCAACGGAGGTCTGGGTGAACGGCACAAGTGAGCGGAAAGCCGGGGCGGGAACACGGCTGGTCGGGGTCGATGTGGGCGGGACCTTCACCGATCTGATCCTGCTGGACCCGAGCGTGCCCGGCGGTCTCAAGCTCGCCAAGGTGCCGACCACGACCGACAACCAGGCCGGCGGCGTGCTGGCGGCGCTGGCGGCGGCGGGGGTGGATCTCGCGACCCTCGACCAGATCGTGCATGGCACGACCACCACCACAAATGCCCTGCTGGAGCGCAAGGTGGCGCGGGTCGGCCTGATCACCACCAAAGGCTTCCGCGATGTCCTGGAACTGGGCCGCCGGACCCGACCGACCTCCTACGGGATGACCGGGTCGTTCGAGCCGCTGATCTCCCGCGAGTTCCGGCTGGAGGTGGCCGAGCGGGTGGACGCGGACGGCGAGGTCCTGACCCCGCTTGACGAGGACGGGGTGCGGTCGGCGGTCGCGGATCTGCGGGCGCGCGGCTGCGAGGCGATCGTGGTGCACTACCTCCACAGCTACGCAAATCCGAGCCATGAACGGCGCACGGTCGAGCTGACCCGCGAGATCTGGCCGGAGGTCGACGTGACCGCCGGCTCCGCCATTCTCAGCGAGTTCCGGGAATACGAACGCGGCACGACGGCGGCGGTGAATGCGGCCGTGCAACCGGTGCTGCGGCGCTATCTGGCGCGGTTGACCGAGGCGCTGGCCGAGCGCGGGTACGGGCGCGAGTTGCTGGTGATGCAGGGCAATGGCGGGGTGATCGCGGCGCCGCTCGCCCATGAGAAGGCGGTCAACACGGTTATGTCCGGACCAGCCTCGGGCGTGATGGCGGCGGCGACCGTGGGCGCACGGTCCGGGTTCCCGAACGTCATCACCTACGACATGGGGGGAACCAGCTCCGACGTGGCGCTGATCCGTGACGGGACGCCCAGTATTCATGCCGAACTCGATCTGGAATACGGCATGCCGATCCATGTCCCGATGGTCGACGTGCACACGATCGGCGCCGGCGGCGGCTCGATCGCGCGGGTCGACGAGGCCGGGCTTCTGCGGGTAGGCCCGGAGAGCGCGGGCGCCAGTCCGGGGCCGATCTGCTACGGGCGGGGCGGGACCGAACCGACGATCACGGACGCCAATCTGGTCCTGGGACGGCTCGATCCGAATGCGCTTCTGGCGGTCGATGCGCCGGTCACCCTGGCCGATGTGGAGGCGATCATCCGGGATCGGATCGGCACGCCGCTGGGCCTGTCGGTCGAGGAGGCGGCCGCCGCCATCCTGCGGATCGGCAATGATAAGATGGCGGGCGCGATCCGGATGGTCTCGCTGTCGCGCGGGCACGATCCCCGGGATTTCGCCCTGTTCGCCTTCGGCGGGGCGGGGCCCTTGCATGCCACCTCTCTGGCCGCGGAGCTTTCGATCCCGACCGTGGTGATTCCGGCCCGTCCGGGGATCACCAATGCGATCGGCTGCGTGGTGGCGGATCTGCGCCACGACTACGTCAATACAGTGAATGCGCCGCTGCCGGATCTCGACATGAGTCAGGTCCACGCCCTGCTGGCCGAGCAGGAAGCCGAGGGGCGTCGGGTGATCGCCGGTGAGGCCGTCGAGGTGGACGAGGTGGTCTGCCGCCGTTCGGTCGACATGCAGTTCCTGGGGCAGAGCCACATCCTGTCGGTCGCTATCGAAAACGCCACGCCGAGCCGTGGGGATCTGGCGGCCTTGTTCCAGAGTGCCTATTGGGCACGGTTCGCGGTCGACCTGCCGGAAATCCGACCCGTGGTGGTGAACCTGCATACCGCGGTCCTGGGGCGGCGCAAGCCGGTTCCGATCGCCGCCTTTGCCGGCACGGCGGAACGGGCGGCGGACGTGGCGGGGGCGGTCGAAAGCCGCAGACGAGCCTGGTTCCCGCAAACCGGCTGGGTCGAGACCCCAGTGTTGGCCCGGGACCGGCTGCCGCCCGAAGTCGGATTCCAGGGACCGGCGATCATCTCCCAGTTCGATGCGACGACGGTGATCGAACCGGGTCAGACCGCTCGAACTGATTTTCATGGCAACTTGTTGGTCGATGTCGCGTTGATGTGAGGTCGCCTGAGAGGGCGGACTCAGTCATTCTTGAAAGAGGAAGCTCGTGAACCGTCTTAAATCCTCTAGACTCTGCTCGGTCATTGGCCTTGCCATGTTCACCGCGTCCTGCGGGTATTACGGATCCGGAGCCCAGCCGACCCAGCAAGCTGCCACGTCGACACCGGACTCTCAGTACCGTGACTACAATTTCGCGATCAATGGCGAGGAACTCTGCGGTGAACTCGACATGGATCAGGATGAGGCTTTCGCGCTTGAGCAACGGGTCCACAGGCTGATGGGCCAGGAACTCGCAGCCGGAAACGCGCTGTTCCTGATTCAGAGCGCCGAGGAGCAACTCAACGATCTGCGTTCCGGCGGCGGATGTACCGAGCCTGAGATCGTCGCCGGGCGTGCCGTGTTCGACTCGGATCTTAAGAGCGCCCTGCAATAGCGGAGACGACATGACCGACAGCTTGGCCCCGACCGGCCTTGATCCGATCACCCTGGCGGTGATCCAGAGCGGCTTGCAGCAGGTCTGCAACGAGATGGACGTGGCCTTCTCGCGGGCTGCGTTTTCCCCGGTGATTTCCGAGACCTACGACCGCTCAGACGGGATCTATCACCGCGACGACGGTGCCCTGATTGCGCAGGGCGAGGACGGGTTGCCGGTCTTCGTCGGCACCATGCAGGACTGCACCGGAGCCGTGATCGCGCGGGCCGGTGGCCGGGTGGCACCGGGCGATGTGTTCATCGTCAACGATCCCTATCTCGGCGGCACCCACCTGATGGACGTGAAGTTCGTCAAGCCGTTCTTCTACAAGGACGAACTGTTCTGCTGGCTGGCGAATACCGGACATTGGCCGGACATCGGTGGGGCCGTGCCGGGCGGGTTCTCGGCCAGCGCCACCGAGAGTGAGCAGGAGGGACTGCGGCTCCCGCCGGTCAAGCTCTACAAGTCGGGCGTTCTCGACGAGGAGATCCTGTCGATCATCCTCTCCAACATCCGGATCGCGGATCAGCGGATCGGCGACATCAAGGCGCAGGCGGCGGCCCTGACGGTGGGGGAACGGCGGCTGACCCAGATGCTGGACCGCTACGGCCGGGATACGGTCGACGGCGCCATCACCGAACTGCGGGCCCGGGCCGAGCAGCAGATGCGCGCCAAGATCGCGCCGATCCCGGACGGGGTCTACGAGAGCACCGCGATCGTCGACAGCGACGGCGTGGTGGACGCGCCGCTGACCATCGCGCTTACCATGACCAAGCGGGGCGAGGCACTGGTCTTCGACTTCTCACGCTCCTCTCCGCCCTGCGACGGTCCGATGAACAGCGTGATCGCCACCACCAAGTCGTCGGTCTATCTGGCGCTGAAACACATTTTTCCGGACGTGCCGATCAACGCCGGCACCTTCGCGCCACTCCATGTCGAGCCGCCGGAGGGCACCTTCCTCTACGCCCACTACCCGCGCCCGGTTTCCGGCTGCGCAGCGGAAGTCAGCCAGCGCATCGCGGAAGCCGTGTTCGCGGCCATGACCACGGCGCTGCCCGACCAGTTGTTCGCGGCCCCGGCCGGGACCAGCGGGAACTTCTCGCTCGGCGGGCTGGATCCGAAGACCGGTCGGCCCTTTGTCTGCTATCTGATCTCGGGCGGCGGCTACGGCGGTCATCCGGGCGGCGACGGGCTGAGCAACGGGTGCTCGACCATCGGCATCTCGAAGACCACGCCGATCGAGGTGGTCGAGCAGCGCTATCCGATCCTGTACGAGGAATACGCCCTGCGCGAAGGGTCCGGCGGCGCGGGCGAGTCCCGCGGCGGGTTCGGCGTGCGTTACAAGGTGCGGCTGCGGCGCGGACGGGCGCGGGCCAGTTTCGTGATGGATCACGGCCGGGTCGGCCCCCAGGGCGCGCTCGGCGGCGCCGACGGCGCCTGCAACACCGTCTCCGTCGAACGCGGCGGCGAGACCTACACGCCGCTGCATCTGTCGAAGGAACAGGGCATCCCGATCACCGAGGGCGACGCGATCACGGTCGAGACACCGGGCGGCGGCGGCTACGGCGATCCGGCCAAGCGGTCCGAAACCCTGAAGGCACGCGACCTGGTTCGGGGATACTACACGCCGGCACAGCTTAAGGGCTGGTCGTAACGGTGCACGCTTTTCCGACGATCTCCGATCCGGCTCAGCCCCGATACCGGTCCGCCAGTTCGACCGATTGCTGGCGGTGGGCCTTTGCGCTATCCGCGGCCTGATGGAAGCCGTTTTCCCGCAGGAAGCTCTCGAGCTTGGTTTCCTCGGTTCCGCGAACCCGATCGATTTCAGCGCGGTAGTGGGCATACCAAGCTGCACGGATTTCCTTCGAGGCTTGTTTCGGCATCGGAAACCCGCCTTCGCCCTCAGACAGCAGTTGAGCGACGGCGAGGGCGAATTTGACGTAGTCCGGCATTTGCCTTGGCAGGCGATCGTGGCCGCGTTCGATCAACTCCGGGATCACCGAGGTCAGCATTTGGCTGGTGTACAGCAGATCGCCCTGACCCGCATGGAAGACTGCAGCCTTCAGTGCGGCGCGGAGCGGGTCCTTCATCTCAGAGATGAGCCGCGGATCCTTGACGAATTCGGCATGACCGCTAACCGGGAATCCTTTGGTTGGCAGGTTCGAGCGGCGCTTTAACGGAGTCCAGTTTCCGAAATTGCCGCCCGCCAGCAAGAACCCGCAGGACCGCATCAGCTGCAGGATCTCGTCGAACAGATGCTGGCCCTCGAACATCGGGACCACCTGCACCTCCAGGTCGATCCGAAGCACCGAATTCTTCAGCGTGTCGACGGCTGCCGCCAGTACGTCGTACTCCCCGCCCTCGACATCGATGTAAATCAGGTCCGGGGGGCCGCATTCCGAGTCCTTTACAAGACCATCCAGAGTGACCGTATCCCGGGGCGCGATTCGGCCACTGCGTTGCAGTTGCTTCATTTGAAGCGGCAATCCGGGGCGCAAATATGTCCAATCCGCGAAGTCCGTCGCAAAGGCGCGGGTCGAGGAGATGAAGGGATACATCTGGTTGTCGAAGAACGTCCCGGGCTCGCCTGATCCAACGATGGCAGTGAGCTTTTTCTCGGATCGGAAGTCCACCTGACCAAGCCTCTGATGCGGCTCGCCCATCCAGCTGTTTCTGCCGTCGACCGCGACCACATTGGTTTCATGAGCGAAGCGCTCTACGGCTGGCGGGAGGGGAAATGTATCAGCAGCTCCAATAACATAATAATTGAACACCTGAGGCTCCCGGATAGTAGATCAGAAGCTGTCTATCATGTCTTATGGGGCCGGTCGAACACCTGTTCGGTGACGTAGGTGCCCCAGGTGCTGTCGCCGTGTTCGCTCACCAATTCAAAGCCGGCGCTCTCGTAGAGGTGGCGGGCGGCGTCCAGGCCGCGGAAGGTGGTCAGCCAGACCTTCGGCATCCGTTTGGCATCCGCGAAGGCCAGCGCACGTTCCAGCAGATGACGGCCGAGGCCGGTGCCGCGCGCCTCCTCCGAAGTGATGAACCAGCGCAGATGGCCGCCGGAGTCCGGTCCGAACTGCGGATCGCTGCCGTCGATGGTGATGGTCCCGAGCAGGGCGCCGGTCTGCCGGTTCCAGCTCGAGAGCGTGATGTCCCGATAGGCGACATGGCGGTCGGCGAAAGCCGCCAGATCCCGCGCCACCTTGGCCTCGAAGAACAGCCCGAATCCCCACTCCCGGGCATAGTGCCGCGCGTGCAGGGTCACGATCTGGCCCAGCAGGCCCGGTGTCAGGCCGGTGACGATCTGATGTTCGGTCATGGAGAGCTCACCCGTCGCTACGATCTATCAGATGCAGGTATGACCCGTACACGCTCCCGCGCGCCAGCCCTGTCGACCCCAGATCTTCGTCGCGTGCGTCGGTAACCTGGAAAGGCCGGTCGGCCTCGCCCTCTTCGCCGATCACCGAGTAGTGAAACTCGTGGCCGCGGAGCCGGGTGCCGGCCGGGCCGAACGGCGTGTCTCGGAGGGTGGTGACGATACGGTAGCCAAGGTGCAGGCGGCGGCGGTCGAACCGGGTGACCAGCGGCAGCAGGTCGAGCATCGGATGGCGCGCGCCCTTCGCATCGATCAGCGCCGTGCCCAGCACCATGAAACCGCCGCACTCCCCGAACACGGCAGCACCCCGGCCCGCCGCCGCAGCCATTCCGGCGCGGAAATGTGCCGCCTGGGACACCTGCGCGGCATGCAGCTCCGGATAGCCCCCGGGCAGATAGACGGCGTCCGCCTGCAGGTCGGGCGCCTGATCGGCCAGCGGCGAGAACGGAAGGATCTCGCTGCCGGCCCGCCGCCAGCCGTCCAGAACATGCGGGTAGAGAAAGCTGAAGGCGGCATCCTGTGCCACCGCGATCCGACCGCCGAGCGGAGGAAGGGTCAGAGACGGCGGGCCCGATATGCGGCTCGGCTGCGCCAGATTTCGGAGGACGTCCAGATCCAGGGTTCGCTCCACCACATCGGCCAGCCGGTCGAGATAGCCGGACAGATCGGCATCCTCGCCGGCCTGCTCCAGTCCCAGATGGCGGGACGGACGTTCGGTGCCCGTCTCGCGGGGGATTGCGCCCAGAACCGGCATGCCGGTCCCGGCCAGCGCGTCCCGCAGCAAGGCCACGTGCCGGTCCGAGCCGACACGGTTCAGGATCACGCCCGCGATGTCGACATCCGACCGAAAATCGCGAAACCCCTGGACCAGTGCCGCCACCGATTGCGCCTGCCGGGCGGCATCCACCACGAGGATCACGGGCCATCCGGTGCGCGCGGCGAGATCGGCGGTCGATCCGGTGTCGCAGGCACCCACAGCCGGGCTGCCGTCGAACAGACCCATCACCCCTTCCACCAGAATCAGATCGGAATCCCGTGAAAGATCGGCGATCAATCCGTCCAGGACCTTGGGGCGCATCGCCCAGCCGTCCAGGTTGATGGAGATCCGATCGGTGGCGGCGTCATGAAAGCGGGGATCGATATAATCGGGGCCGATTTTGGCCGGGGCGATCCGCAGACCCGAACGGCTGAGCGCCCGCATCAGCCCCATGGACAGGGTGGTCTTACCCGCGCCCGAGGTCGGGGCGGCGAGGATCAGGCCCGGCGCTGTCGTGAGCGCGTCCGTCACCCGGTGCGGATGTCCCGAGCCAGGCCCAGGGGATCGGCCTCCAGCACCCGCCCGTGCTGCAGGGCGCCGAGCCAGTCGAGCCCGGAGCGGAGCTTCACCACCGGGCCGATCACCACAACGCAGGGCGGTGACATGCCGTGCAGCCGTGCGTCCGCATCCGCTCCGCCGAGGGTGGTCTCAAGAACGGTCTGTGTCGGCAGCGCGGCGTTGGAGACGATCGCCACCGGCTCGTCGGCAGCGCGTCCGCCGGCCATCAGCTCCTCGGTGATCCGCGCCAGATGCTTCATGGCCATGTAGATCACCAGCACCGGCGATCCCTGCGCCATGGCCCGCCAGTTGAGCCCGCCGGTCATGTCGCCGGTCGCGTCATGGCCGGTGACGAAGGTCACGGCGTGATTGGTGTCCCGGTGGGTGACCGGGATACCGGCATAGGCCAGCCCGCCGATTCCGGCCGTCACACCCGGCACGATCCGAAACGGAATGCCCGCCGCCACCAGCGACAGCGCCTCTTCCCCGCCCCGGCCGAAGACGAACGGATCGCCGCCTTTCAGCCGCAGCACCCGTTTGCCGGTGCGGGCCAGCTGAATCAGGCGCAGGGAGATGTCCACCTGCTTGGGTGAGGGCTTGCCGCCGCGCTTTCCGGCGTACTCGAGGACCACGTCCGGGCGCGCCATGGCCAGGATCTGCTCGTTCACCAGCGCGTCGTAGACCACCGCATCCGCCTGCCGCAGGGCGTTCACCGCGTGCAGGGTCAGCAATCCCGGATCGCCCGGCCCGGCACCGCAAAGCCAGACTTGGCCGGGCTCGAACTCGGGCGCTTCAAAGGTAGGCATGGGGGGCTCGATCTCTGTCATGCACGAAAGTTAGCAGGGTTCACCTTAGGGGGCCTAGTCCGATGGCGACGTCGCAGGGTAGAAATCGGTCATGTCACGAAAACCGGACGGACCACTGCGGCGGGGATGGACGACGGGCGCTTGTGCTACGGCGGCGACCAAGGCCGCTCTGACGGCGCTGGTGACCGGCGCATTCCCGGATCCGGTGCGAATCCGCCTGCCGAAAGGAGAGGAACCGGCCTTTCCCCTGGCCCGGGAATCCCAAGGCGAGGGGTGGGCGTCGGTTGGGATCGTGAAGGATGCGGGTGACGACCCCGATGTTACCCACGGGGCAACCGTGATCTCGACCGTAAGGCGCGGCGCCGTCGGCAGCGGCGTGGTGTTTCGCGCCGGTGACGGGGTCGGCACCGTTACACAGCCCGGCCTGCCGCTGCCGGTCGGGGAGCCCGCGATCAACCCCGTGCCGCGGCGCCTGAGGAGGGGGGTGGTGGCGGGGGCGGCCGCCGATCTGGGCGGTCCCGCGGATGTGGTGATCGAGATTTCGATCCCGGACGGCGTGGCGCTGGCAGCCAAGACCTGGAACCCGCGACTCGGAATCCTGGGAGGTTTGTCGATTCTGGGGACCACCGGGATCGTTCATCCGTTTTCCTGTGCAGCCTGGATTCACTCGATTCATCGGGGCATCGATGTGGCCCGTGCGACCGGCCTGCCGCATGCGGCGGCCTGCACCGGTTCGACCTCGGAAGCGGCGGTCGCCGCACTCTACGATCTGCCGGAGACCGCATTCCTGGATATGGGCGACTTCGCGGGCGGTGTGCTGAAATACCTGCGGAACCATCCGGTGCCACGGGTGACCCTGGCGGGTGGCTTCGGGAAGTTCACGAAACTGGCCCAAGGGCATCTGGATCTGCATTCCGGTCGCAGCCAGGTGGATTTCGACTGGCTTGCAGACCGGCTGATGGAGATCGGCGCCGCCTCCGATCTGGTTGCGGCGGCGCGAAGCGCCAACACCGCGAACCAAGTTCTGGGTCTGGCCGAAGAGTCGGGGCTGCCTTTGGCGGAACGGGTGGCACGGGGTGCGCTGGCGACGGCTCGGGGGGCGCTGGAGACGGCACCGGTCGCTCTGGAGGTGATCGTGATCGATCGCTCGGGGCATGTTCTGGCGCGGGTGACCGACGATGGCTGACGCCTCGGATCGCATTGAGGTCATGCCGCGCATTCTGATCCTCGGCGGCACCGGGGAGGCGCGGCTTCTGGCCGAACGTCTTGTGGCGGAAGATCTGGCGATCCCGGTCACCTCCCTGGCGGGTGCGACCGACCGCCCGGTAGTACTTCCGGGTCAGGTGCGCGTGGGCGGATTCGGCGGCGTACCCGGGCTGACCGCGCATCTATGGCAGGGAGCCTATGCGGCGGTCGTCGATGCGACCCATCCGTTTGCCGCTCGGATTTCGGCCAACGCCGCAGAGGCCTGCGACGCCACGGCGGTTCCCCGGCTGAGCCTTGTCCGGCCACCCTGGGAGCCGGCCTTGGGCGAGCGCTGGGTCGACGTGGCTGACGAGACCGACGCCGCGCGGGTTCTTCGGAGTCTCGATCTGCCGTCCGACCAGCGGGTGTTCCTGGCCCTGGGTCGGCAGCGGGTCGCGCCATTCGCCGAGGTCTCCGGCATCGACTTCCTGCTTCGGACCACCGATCCGATCGACCCTCCGTTCGAGGGGTGCGAGGTGATCGTCGGGCGGGGACCGTTCTCGCTCGAGGCCGAGGAGGCGCTGTTCCGCAGGGAAAGGGTGGCGGCGCTGGTCTGCCGGAACAGCGGCGGCGAGGGGGAGGCCAAACTGGAGGCGGCGCGGGCGGTCAAGGCCGCCATCGTAATGATCCGGCGACCGGAACTGAGCGCCGGATCGGTGGGACGTGACGGTGGGGCCGGTGCCGTTGCTGCCGACGTCGATGCCGCGCTCACCTGGATCGTGGAATGCCTGCGAAGGCGATAGCCGCGTCGCCGCCGTTTCTCAGATTAACCGAGTACGGCTTAGTCGGAATTTGCCTGGGCGACGACCTTGGGCCGCAGCACATGCGGGATCGCGCCGTCGTACAGGGCCGAGTCCCGGAAGTCCCGGGCGCCGATCGCGCGCCCGACCAGGATCAGCGCCGTCCGGGTGATCTTCTCGGCGCGGACCTTGTCGGCGATATCGGCGAGGGTGCCGAGGATCACTTTCTGGTCCGGCCAGCCGACCCGGTAGACCACTGCCACCGGACAGTCCTCTCCATAGGTCGGCTCCAGCGCCCGGCGGACCGCCCGCAGGTTCCGGATCGACAGGTGGATCGCCAGGGTGGCCCCGGTCTTGGCCAGAGTCTCCAGCTCCTCGCCCGGCGGCATGGACGAGGACTTCATTGCGGTCCGGGTCAGGATCACGGTCTGCGCCACCTCCGGCACCGTCAGCTCGACCCCCAGAACCGCCGCCGCCGCCGCATAGGCGGGAACGCCCGGGGTGATGTCATAGGGGATGCCGAGCGCCTGCAGACGGCGGATCTGCTCGGCGATGGCCCCGTAGAGTGAGGGGTCGCCGGAATGCACCCGAGCCACCTCCTGGCCCTTGGCGTGGGCCTCCTCCATCAGTGCGACGATCTCATCCAGCGTCATGGGGGCCGTGTCCCGTACCAGCGCGTCGGCGGGTGCGTGGGCAACGACCGCCTCGGGGACCAGAGAGCCCGCGTAGAGACAGACCGGACAGCGCGCGATCAGGTCGCGGGCCTTGATGGTCAGCAGTTCCGGATCGCCCGGCCCCGCGCCGATGAAATGGACGGTCATCCTGCCCCCGTTTCGCGTGTGTCCGGCCGGTCGGGGCCGTGTCCGATGGCGGAGCCCGCTTTACCGGCATATCCGCGCGGGGTGTAGACCCAGACGCCGCCGTCGCCACGTGCCACCCGACGTGTCGCCGACGAGCCGACCAGCACCAGCGTCAGCATGTCGACGGTTTCAGGGTCGAGTTCCGCCAGGGTGACCGTCTGCAAGCGCTCCTCCGGGCGGCCCAGCGACCGGGCCAGCACGACCGGTGTGTCGCCGGGACGGTGTCGCAGCAGGATTGCCTTGGCGGCGTGGAGCTGGGTCCGGCGGCGGCGGGAGACCGGATTGTAGAACGCCACCACGAAATCGCCCGCGGCCGCCGCCTGGATGCGCGTCTCGATCGCCTCCCAAGGTGTCAGAAGATCGGACAGCGAGATCGTGCAGAAATCGTGGCCGATCGGGGCGCCGATCCGGGCGGCGGCGGCCTGGATCGCCGAGATGCCGGGGGCCACCCGCACCTCGATCCGGCGCCAGGCGTCGTTCGGGGTTCGGTCGAGCAGTTCGAAGACCAGGGTCGCCATCGCGTAGATTCCCGGATCGCCGGAAGAGATCAGCGCCACCTGACGGCCCTCTGCCGCCAGCTCCAGGGCGGCGCGGGCGCGGGCCTCCTCCTCACCCAGGTCGAACCGGTGCGGGTGTCCCGTCGCTCCCAGATCGGCGGCCAGATCGAGGTAGAGCCCGTAGGCCACCAGATCGTCTGCCGCCAGGATCAGGCTGTCCGCCTCAGGCGTGCGCCACTCGGCGGAGCCGGGGCCGAGACCGACGACTGAGACGCTGCCGCGCTTGCGGCCAGTCTCTGCCATGTCCAGCGGAGTGTCGGCGGCACCGATCGCGCAGGTCGCCCGTGCCGAGCGCCGCTTTTCCACCATCAGCTGGCCGGTGGCGCCGACCGCCGCGAGCGCCGCGCCCTCGGACACGCCATGACAGCCGACTTCGCGAAACACGACCAGCGACGGATTGGCGAGCCGAGGCGTCTCGGCCTCCAGGGTCGCGGCGTCGAAGAACCGGGCCGGCACCCCCAACCGTTCCGCCACCGCATGCACGGCGGGCTCGTCCATCTTCACGTCGATCGAGACCACGCAAGCGATCGCCTGGGGCGCCAACCCGATCTCGGAGAGGGTCGACTGCACCAGCGACCAGAGCTCCTCGGGGTCGCATCCCCGCTCGCAGCCCACCCCGAGGGCAAGCGCGCGCGGGTGGTAGATCAGACGGTCGGGTCCGCCGCTCTCCGCCATCACCGTTGAAACCAGGGCGAGCGCCCCGTCCGGCGCCAGGGGCACAGCGGTTCCGAGCAGCCAGGGCAAATGGCCGTCAATCCGCGCCGAGGCACCGTCGAGCAGGGCCCTGGCGGCGGTCTTGTGGTCGGCGGGATTGGCCAGCGTCCAGCCCAGGGGCGGATCGTCCAACGCGATGCCGAAGCGCACGTCGCTGGCGGTGGTGATCGCGGCAGGAACGCCCAGGGCTATGCCGATGCTGCGGGCCAGGTCGTTGGCCCCGCGGTGGCCGCCGAGCAGCGGCACCACGGCCGAGCCGTCTTCGGCCACCACCACGACCGGTGGCTCCGATTGCTTGTCGGCGACCAGCGGGGCCAGGACGCGGATCGCGATCCCGGCGGCGCCCACCAGCACGATCGGTCGGTCGGCGGCGAAGGCCCGGCGCAGCGGGTCGGCGACCGGGCGATCAGTGGATAGCTCTCCATCGAGGGTCTCCGACAGACGCGCGGCAAGCGCTTCTCCGGTTCCGGTGACCGAGAGTATGAGGGGCGGGCGGGCGGTCGAGATCATTCCGCCACCTCGCGTGCGGGTGCGGTTTCGGACAGCCAGGCGTCGCCGCGCCGGTGCACCAGGATGGTCGAGAAATAGGGGGCGGAGTCTTCGCCGGCGTGGCTGAGCGGCAGAACCCGCTCGGTCGCCATGGTCGCCCGCTCGATATACCGCGCCCGCTCGGACAATCCCAAGCGGGTCAGCAGCGCCCGGATCCGCGGCAGGTGCCGGCCGACCTTGATCAGGACCGCCGCGTCCGAGGCGAGCAGACGGGGCTCGAGTATGTCGTCCGACAGCGGCGCGGGCAGTACGACGAGGGTGTCGTTGCGGGCCGCGAGCGGGGCTTCCAGCCGGGCGGCGCAGGCGGTGAGGGACGAGACGCCGGGCACCACCGTTACCCGGTGACGTTCCGCCAGCCGCCCGAACAGATACATGAACGAGCCGTAGAAAAACGGATCGCCCTCGCACAGCACCGCGACGGTCCTGCCGGCATCCAGGGCGGCGCCCAGATCGGCCGCAGCCCGATCGTAGACGTCCTGGGCGGGGAAGCGTTCGACGACCATGGGCATGCGGATGGCGTATTCCTCGATCCCCTCCGGCAGGTGCTCGGCCACGATGCCGCGGGCCAGGCTGTCGCCGGTCTCCGGCGCCGGATAGGCGACGATATCCGCCGACCGCAGGATCCGCAGCGCCTTCAGGGTGATCAGTTCCGGATCGCCCGGGCCGACGCCCAGACCGTAGAGGGTGCCGCTCACGATGTGCTCTCCATCGGCTTTCGGATGCGCCATTGGGTGACGGGCATCAGCGACCGCCAGCCATGATACGGACCCACCGGCTCCGCCCGCGAGACCGCCAGCCGGATCAACTCGCCGCCCAGGGTCTCGAATCGGCGCAGCAGTTCGGTTTCGCCCTCGAGGGTCACGCAGTTGGCGACCAGATGACCGCCGGGCTTCAGCGCCGACCAGCACGCATCGATCACGCCGTCGCTTGAGGCCCCGCCACCGACGAAAATCGAATCCGGTTCCGGAAGTCCGTCGAGGGCATCTGGCGCGGTCCCGTCGACGATCTCCAGCCCCGGCACGCCCAGAGTCTCCGCATTCTCCGCGATCATGGCGCGCCGCGCGGCCTTCGGCTCGATCGCCACGGCCCGGTTCAGGGGATCGGCCCGCATCCACTCGACCGAGACCGAGCCGCAGCCCGCCCCCACATCCCAGAGCAGCCCGCCGGGAAAGGGTGACAGCGCGGAGAGCGTGACCGCGCGGGTCTCGCGCTTGGTCATCTGTCCGTCATGGCGGAAGGCGTCGTCAGGCAGGCCGCCGACGGTCGCGAGCGGGCGGGCGTCGGGTCCGGCGGCCAGCTCGACGGCGAGTGTGTTCAGGTCGTCGAAATCCGTGCGGATCAGCTCGTCGGCCCGGTGCTCGCTGCGCCGCTCTCCAGGGCCGCCCATGCGTTCGAGAACCAGAATCCGGCTTTCGCCGAAACCGTGTCGTGTCAGGTGGGCTGCGGCCTGGGCGGGAGTGGCGCCGTCCTCGGACAGGATCAGCAGCCGCGCGCCGGGCTGCAGGTGCGGGCTCAGCAGGGCCAGGGGACGGCCGTGCAGGGTGATCAGCCGTGTCGTGTGTTCGGGCCAGCCCAGCCGGGCGCAGGCGAGCGACCGGGCGCCCGGTGCCGGAATCACCACCATCTGCTCCGAGCCGATCCGGCGGGCGAGCGTGGTGCCGATCCCGAAACAGAACGGGTCACCGCTGGCCAGCACGCAGACCGGGCGGGGCCGATAGCTTTCGATCCTGTCGACCAGCGCCTTCAGCGGTGAGGGCCACGCGACCCGGTCGCGGGTGTCCGTGTCCGGAAGCATCGCCAGATGCCGCTCGCCGCCGATCACGATCTCCGCCTGGTCGAGCAGTGCGCGGGCGGCGGCAGACAGCCCGTCCAGCCCGTCTTCGCCGATCCCCACGACCGAGAGCCACGGCCCGGTCATCTCATACCCCTTCCCGGGCCAGGGCGTTGACTCCGGCAGCCGCGATCGCGCTGCCGCCCTTGCGGCCCAGCAGGGTGACGAAGGGCAGGTCGCTCTCACTGAGCAGATGTTTCGATTCCGCCGCTCCGACGAATCCGACCGGAAAGCCCAGAATCGCGGCGGGGCGCGGTGCGCCCTCCCGGATCAGGTCCAGCAGCCGGAACAGTGCGGTCGGCGCATTGCCGATCGAGACCACAGCCCCCTCCAGATGCGGCAGCCAGAGATCGACGGCGGCCGCCGAGCGGGTGGTCGCGTCGCGGCTGGCGATTTCCGGGGTGCGCGGATCGGTCAGGGTGCAGATCACCGGATTGTCGGCCGGCAGACGGGCGCGGGTGATGCCGTGTTCGACCATGCGGGCATCGACCAGGATCGGCGCCCCGCGGGCCAGAGCCGCCCGCCCGGCGGCCACAGCACCCGGCGCGAAACGCAGGTCCGGAGCGATCTCGACAATCCCGCAGGCGTGGATCAGGCGGGTCGCCACCCCCCGTTCGAGCGGGGCGAGCGTGCCGAAATCGGCTTCGGCCTCGACGATGGCGAAGGAGCGGCGGGTGATCTCCGCCCCATCCGCCAGCCAATCGCGCGCCTCCGAGTGGCCGTCTCGATCACCGTTCATGGCCGCCGCCAGGGTCACCCGCCCAGGCCCTTGCGCAGGGTCTTGGGCCCCATCGGATGGTCGGCATGCGGATAGGGGTGATGGTGATGACCATGATCGTGGTCATGCCCGTGATCATGGTCATGAGAATGGCCATGCTCGTGGTCATGGGAATGGCCGTGCTGGTGCTCATGCCCGTGCTCATGGCCGTGGTGTTGATCGTGCCCATGGTCGTGATCGTGGGAATGCCCATGATCATGTCCGTGGCCGTGACCCTGATCCTCCGCCGGGCCGGTGCCGATGCCCTCCACATGATGGTGGTGGCTTTCCTGCTGCAGGCCGACCTCGTCCTCGAAGCCGAGCACCTGCTGGCGGTACTTGCACATCTGGCAGTTCATGTTGCCGGTGCCCTCCAGGATCTCCTCGATCCGGGCCTCGAAGGTCTGCAGCACCATCTCGTGATCGTTCAGGTAGCCGGCCTTGATGAACTCGATATCCGGAAATTCCTTCGCCACGATGTCGGTGTAGTCGTAGATCCGCCGCACCAGCACACCGGTGAACAGGAAATACGGGAACACCAGAACCCGCTTGAAGCCCAGCTTGGCGACCTGACGCAGGCCGGGTTCGACCAACGGGAAGGTCACGCCGGAATAGCAGGTCTCGCCCCAGCCAAAGCCCAGGCCCTCCCACAGCATCCGCATGACCTTGACCACGTTGGAGTTGGCATCGGGATCGCTGGCGCCCCGACCCACCACCATCAGAAGGGTCTCGTGGCGGGGCACGTCGCCACCGGCCGCGTCCAGCGCCTGTTCGATCCGGTCGCTCGCCGCCTTCAGCATGCGCGGGTCGATCCCAAGCTCGCGGCCGTAGCGGACGGGCAGGCCGTTCTGCGCCATGTAGGTGTTGAGCACCGAGGGAATGTCGTTCTTGGCATGGCCTGCGGCGAACAGCATGCCGGGCACCGCGAGAACCTCTTCGGCCCCGCGCGCCTTCAGGCCGTCGAGTCCCTTGTTGATCACCGGGTTGGCGAACTCCAGATAGCCGTAATCCACATCGTACCGGTCGGCCATCCGCGCCCGCAGCTTCATCGCCACGGCGGCGAATTCATCGACCGCTCCCTGGTCCCGGCTTCCGTGTCCGCACAGCATCACGCCGCGTTTGGTCATTCCACATCCTCCTGTCACGCGCGACCGGACGTGGCTGGAACGCACGGCTCCATCGACCAAATGCCCGACGACGCGGATATCGTTCCCGATCTATCCGGCCCGTCCAGATGCGCCGAACCCGTTCGGCGTGCCGGAAGGCGTCCGTCACGACTGGCGTGTCCCGGACCGTTATCCTATGTCCTAGGGGAACGTCCCCCGGACCTGTCCACTCTTAGCCTCCAAGGCGGGGGCGGGCAAGCCGACGACGCCCGGTAAACGCTGAACGGTTGCGACCATGACACAGTCTCTCGACCCGACCCTCCCGAAACCGACCGGTCCTGCCGGTCACGTGTTCTTTTTCGGCCTCGGCTACACCGCCCAGCGGCTGGCGCAGCGGCTTCTGGCCGCAGGATGGAAGGTATCGGGCAGCGTGCGGGACGCGGAGAAGGCGGCGCGTCTGTCCGTTGACCTCGGCCTCACATGCCATGTGCTGACCGATGCGGCCCCGATTCCCGACCCGAAAGCGGCCTTCGCCGGCGTGACCCATGTGATCGACTCGATCCCTCCGGGCGAGGGGGGAGACACCGCTTTGCTGCATCATGCCGGGGATCTGCAGGCCGCATCGCAGATCCGATGGATCGGCTATCTCTCGACCCCCGCCGTCTACGGCGACCGGCAGGGCGGCTGGGTCCGGGAGGAGGAGGCACCGACCCCCGGCAGCGCGCGCGGCGCCCGTCGGGCGGCGGCGGAACAGGCCTGGATGGACGCGTTCTCCGGCACCGATGTGGCGGTGCAGGTCTTCCGGATCGCCGGGATCTACGGCCCGGGTCCCCGCCGCAACGCGCTGGAAAGCGTGCGTAACGGCTCCGCCCGGATCATCGACAAGCCGGGACAGGTGTTCAACCGCATCCATGTGGACGACATCGGCTCGATCCTGCTGGCCTCGATGGCGCGGCCCCGGGATGGCGGGATCTACAATGTGGCGGACACGCTGGCCTGCGATCCGGGAGATCCGATCCGGTTCGCGTGCGATCTGCTCGGGGTCGCCCCGCCCGACCCGATCCCGTTCGACAGTGCCGAGCTGTCCGACATGGCCCGCAGCTTCTATTCCGAGTGCAAACGGCTGGATACCTCCAAGCTGACCGAGGAGCTGGGCGCCGAGCTCCGCTATCCGACCTACCGGGACGGTCTGACCGCGATCCACGCCGCCGAGTGAGACCTCCCCGCGCGAGCGATCCGACGGACCCGGCGGATGCCGGTCCGGTCGGACACCCCTGTTCGAGGTTTGGGGGTTGCGCAAATCAAGACATAAGGATATCTTTATATCGTTATTGAAATTGACCGGACGGGCCTGGCATGGCGATTGGCGGATCGGACACGACAGAGAGTTTGCTTGCCGGGCTGCGCGCGGTGGCGGAGCCGACGCGGCTGCGGATTCTGGTGCTCTGCGCCCAGGCGGAACTGTCGGTCACCGAACTGGTCCAGATTCTCGGGCAGAGCCAGCCACGGGTGTCCCGCCATCTCAAGCTGATGGTGGAAGCCGATGTGCTGGAGCGGCATCAGGAGGGGGCGCGCGCGTTCTATCGGCCGTCGGAGACCGGCGTGACCGGCGCTCTGGTCGCGCGGCTGGTGGATCTGGCGCCGAAGGAGGGCGCCGAGGCGGCCGAGGATCGGGCGCGGCTGGACGGCATCCGGGCAGCCCGCAGCGAGAAGGCGGCGGACTATTTCCGCAGCAATGCGACCAATTGGGAAGACCTGCGCGGCCTCTACGCCGATGAGGCCGCGATCGACGCGCGGCTGGCGGCGGCGGTGGCCGAGCGCGCGGGCGGCGAACTGCTCGACATCGGCACCGGGACCGGCCGGGTTCTGGAAGCGGTCGCCCCGTTCGTACGCGGCGCCATCGGGGTCGACAACGCGCGTCCGATGCTGGATGTGGCGCGCGCCAAGCTCGACGGTCCGCATTTCCATCATTGCCAGGTGCGGCTGGCCGATATGTACCGGCTGCCGTTCCCGGCAGAGCGGTTCGACACGGTGACCGTCAACATGGTGCTGCGCTACGCGGAGAACCCCGAGCGGGTTCTGGCCGAGGCGGCACGGGTGCTGCGTCCGGGCGGCCGGATCCTGATCGTCGATTTCGCCCCGCACCGGATGACCGCGCTGCGGGACGAGCACGCCCACCGCTGGCTCGGGTTTTCCGATGAGGAGATCGCCGGCATGGCCGAGAGCCTGGATCTGCGGGTTGCCCCCGCCGACCGGATCAAGGGCGATCCGCTGACCGTCTGTTTGTGGTCCGCCGAACCCACCGAGGTCCGGGCCGCCAATGCCAACCGCGCCGCGCTGGCGTCCTGAGGAGAATCTGATGACCACCCACCCCCTCGTGAGTTTCGAGTTTTTCCCGCCCAAGGACGAAGTGGGCGAGGGCAAGCTGTGGAATTCGTTCGAGAAGCTGGCGCCGCTGCGGCCGCGCTTCGTGTCGGTCACCTACGGCGCCGGTGGCAGCACGCGGGACCGGACCAGCAACATCGTCAAGCGGATCGAGGGCCAGACCGGCCTGACCGCCGCCGCCCACCTGACCTGCGTGGAGGCGACCCGGGCTGAGATCGACGCCCAGGCGCGGGACTGGTGGGATGCGGGTATCCGGCACGTGGTGGCCCTGCGCGGGGATGCGCCCGGTAAGGACGGGATCTACACCCCGCACCCCGGCGGCTACGCCTATGCCAGCGATCTGGTAGCGGGCCTGAAGCGGATCGGGGATTTCGAGATTTCGGTCGGCGCCTATCCCGAAGTGCATCCCGACGCCGCCTCGGCCCGGGACGACATGGACAACCTGAAGCGCAAGATCGACGCCGGTGCGACCCGCGCGATCACCCAGTATTTCTTCGAGGCGGACACGTTCCTGAGGTTCCGGGACGCGGCGGTCGCCGCCGGGATCACCGCCCCGATCGTGCCGGGCATTCTGCCGGTCACCAATTTCAAGACGGTCGCCCGGTTCTCGGCCTCCTGCGGGACGGCGGTGCCGGACTGGATGGCGGAGCTGTTCGAGGGCCTGGACGACGACCCGGAGACCCGGGCCCTGGTGGCGGCCTCCACCGCCAGCGAGCTGTGCCTCAAGCTGATGGCGGAAGGGGTGGACGAGTTCCATTTCTACACCCTGAACCGGGCCGAGCTGACCAATGCGATCTGTCGGCGCCTGGGCGTGCGCCCGGAAATGGAGCAGGCGGCATGACGGCGCAGGCGCGTTTCGGTTTCGGGACCGCGACCACGCTGATCTCCGGCGGGATGGCGGAGCCGCTGGGCGGGATCGGGGCGCCGTGCCTGGAGCTGCTGAACATCACCAACCCCCGCGAGGTGCGGGCCGCTCATGACCGCTATCTGGCGGCCGGGGCGAGGGTGCTGCGGACCAATACCGCCAATGCCTCGCCGGAGCGGCTGGATCGCTATCGAATGGACGACGAGGCGTTCATCATCAGCTACATGGCGGCGGAACACGCGCAGGACGCGGTGACGCGGGCCCGGAAGTCGGACGGGATCGCGCGCAGCGTCCTGGGTGTGGCGCGGGTTGAGACCCGCTTCGGCGCGTCCGGGTTTCTGTCTCTCGATCGGGTCGCGGCGGCGACGCGCACCATGGCCTCCGGTCTGGTCGGCGGCGGAGCGGATGCGATTCTGCTGGAAGCCGCCCAGGATCCCGCCCGTCTGACGGCGGCGGTGGCGGGGGCCAGACATGGAATGGCCGATGCCGGACGGATCGTGCCGATCCATCTGAAACTGCGCTACGACCCGGTGTTCAGTGTTCCGTCCCGCGCCAGGGTGACCTCTGATCTGGTGGCGGCGGCGAGTCAGGCGGCCGGGCTGAATCTGACCGGGCTGTCCCTGGCGCCGGTCAATCTGGTCGACGGATGGCGGGAGACCCTGGGCGCGATGGCGCGGGTGTTCGGCGGCAGCCTGTTCGCCGAGAGCGCGCGCGACCTGCCGGATCTGGCCGGTTTGATCGCGGATCCGGTGATCGGGCCGCGTCTCGCCATGATCGGCGGCGGTCTCACCCCGGACGACACCGCGCTGCTGAACCGGTTGCTGGTGCGGGCCGGGCATCCGGCTGCGCTGCCGGTCGGGTTCGCGGCGAACGACACCGGTCGAGACGGTGATCTCGGACACATCCGGAGCGGGCAGGCCGGCTGACGGCCCGCGACCGCTCTTCACTCAGACTTCCATGGAAGGTTCGATGGACAGAAACGCACGTATTGCGGCCCTGAAGGAAATCGCCACCCGGCGCATTCTGGTTCTGGACGGGGCCATGGGCACCATGATCCAGGCCCTGAAACTGGACGAGGACGGCTATCGCGGAACCCGGTTCAAGGATCACCCGAGCGAGCTGAAGGGCGACAACGATCTGCTCAATCTCACCCGGCCCGACGCGATCCAGGCAATCCACGAGCAGTATCTCGAGGCCGGCGCCGATATCGTCGAGACCAACACCTTCAACGCGACCACGGTCAGCCAGGCCGATTACGGCCTGGAGGCGATCGCCCGCGAACTGAACGCCGTCGGCGCCGAGATCGCCCGCAAGGCGGCGGATGTGGTGGCGGACCGGGAAGAGCGGGTGGTGTTCGTGGCCGGCGGACTCGGCCCGACCTCCAAGACCGCTTCGATCTCGCCGGACGTCTCCGATCCCGGCGCCCGCAACACCAGTTTCGACGAGCTGCGCGAGACCTATCGGGAGGCGACGCTGGGCCTGATCGAAGGCGGCAGTGACATGATCCTGGTTGAGACCATTTTCGACACCCTGAACGCGAAGGCCGCCCTGTTCGCGGTCGATGAGGCGTTCGAGCAGAGCGGCGTCCGGCTGCCGATCCTGATCTCCGGCACCATCACGGACAAATCCGGCCGCACGCTGTCGGGGCAGACCCCGGAAGCCTTCTGGAACTCGGTCAGCCACGCCCAGCCGTTCAGCGTCGGTCTGAACTGCGCGCTGGGCGCCAAGGACCTGCGCGAGCACGTGGCGGAGCTGTCCCGGGTGGCCGACTGTCTGGTCAGCGCCTACCCGAACGCCGGTCTGCCGAACGAGTTCGGCGGCTATGACGAGACCCCGGACGAAACGGCGGCCCATCTCGGCCGCTGGGCGGAGCAGGGCATCGTGAACCTGGTCGGCGGATGCTGCGGCACCACGCCGGACCACATCCGCGCGATCGCGAACGCGGTCAGAGGGGCCGCCCCGCGCGAGATCCCGGTCCGCGAGCGACGCCTGCGGCTGTCCGGGCTGGAACCCTTCGAGGTACGGGCATGAGCGACATCGACATCGAGCAGACCGAAGCCCCGCGGCGGCGCGGCAGCTTCATCAATATCGGCGAGCGGACCAACGTCACCGGCTCCGCCCGGTTCCGCAAGCTGATCGCCGACGACGACTACGAGGCCGCCCTGCAGGTGGCCCGTCAGCAGGTCGAGAACGGCGCCCAGATCATCGACGTCAACATGGACGAGGGCCTGCTGGACAGCGAGGCGGCGATGAAGCGCTTCCTCAATCTGCTGGCGGGTGAGCCGGACATCAGCCGGGTGCCGGTGATGGTCGACAGCTCGAAATGGACGGTGATCGAGGAAGGGCTGAAATGCATCCAGGGCAAGGGCATCGTCAACTCGATCAGCATGAAGGAGGGCGAGGACGCTTTTCTCGCCCAGGCCCGTCTGGTGCGGCGCTACGGGGCCGCGGTGGTGGTCATGGCCTTCGACGAACATGGCCAGGCGGAGACCGCCGAGCGCAAGTTCGAGATCTGCAAGCGGGCCTATAACCTGCTGGTGGAGCAGGTCGGATTTCCGCCCGAGGACATCATCTTCGATCCGAATATCTTCGCGGTCGCGACCGGTATTGAGGAGCACAACGACTACGCCCGGGCCTTTTTCGAGGCGACCCGCCGGATCAAGGCGGAGCTGCCCTATGCTCTGGTGTCGGGCGGGCTGTCCAATGTCTCGTTCTCGTTCCGTGGCAACAATCCGGTGCGGGAGGCGATGCACGCCTGTTTCCTCTACCACGCGGTCGAGGCCGGGCTGGACATGGCGATCGTCAACGCGGGCGCGCTGCCGGTCTATGACGACATCCCCGAGCAGCTGCGGGAGCGGATCGAGGATGTGCTGCTGAACCGGCGCGACGATGCGACCGACCGGCTGTTGGAGATCGCCGACGAGCATAAGGGCGGCGGGGCCAAGCGCGCCGTTCTCGACACCAAATGGCGGGAGCAGCCGGTCACCAAGCGGCTGGAGCACGCGCTGGTCCACGGTGTGACCGATTTCATCGACGAGGATGTGGAGGAGGCCCGCCAGGCTGCCGACAAGCCGCTCGAGGTGATCGAGGGACCTTTGATGGACGGCATGAACGTGGTCGGCGACCTGTTCGGCTCGGGCAAGATGTTCCTGCCCCAGGTGGTCAAATCCGCCCGGGTGATGAAAAAGGCGGTGGCCTACCTGCTGCCCTATATCGAGGAAGAGAAGCTGCGCTCCGGCGCGCCGACGGAAGCCAAGGGCAAGATCCTTATGGCGACCGTGAAGGGCGACGTCCACGACATCGGCAAGAACATCGTCGGCGTGGTGCTCCAGTGCAACAATTTCGACGTGGTCGATCTGGGCGTGATGGTCCCGGCCGCCAAGATTCTGGAGACCGCGCGCGCCGAGAACTGCGACATCATCGGGCTCAGCGGGCTGATCACCCCAAGCCTCGACGAGATGGTCTATGTGGCCGCCGAGATGAAGCGGGAAGGCCTGAACCTCCCGCTGATCATCGGCGGGGCCACCACCTCGAAGATGCATACCGCCGTCAAAGTCGCGCCGGCCTATGACGAGCCGGTGGTGCACGTCACCGACGCCAGCCGGGCGGTCGGCGTGGTGCAGAACCTGCTGTCGAAGACCGCCAAGGCCGATTACGCCGCCGCGATCGACGCCGACTACAAGGCGATGGCCGAGAAACGGCGGACCGGACGGGTGGACCGCAAGCGGATCTCGATCCAGCAGGCCTGCGACAACGCCCTGAAGCTGGACTGGGCGGGCTACACCCCGCCGAAACCGGCCTTCACCGGCACCCGGACTTTCACGGGCTATCCGCTGGCGGAACTGGTCGAGCGGATCGACTGGCAGCCGTTCTTCGCGACCTGGGAGCTGCGCGGCCGGTTTCCCGATCTGCTGGAGGATTCGGTGATCGGCGAGGCGGCCCGGCCGCTCTGGGACGACGCCCAGGCGATGCTGAAGACGCTGGTGGCCGAAGAATGGGTCAAACCGCGGGCGGTGATCGGCTTCTGGCCGGCGGAAACGGTCGGCGACGACATCCGGGTAAAGACGGGTGCGGACGGCGATCCGACCGCCGCCATGGTGCACACCCTGCGTCAGCAGATGCCGCGGGATACCGGCGAAGGCGGCAAGGCGAACCTCGCCCTGTCCGATTTCATCGCCCCTGCTGGATCCGGCGTCTCGGACCATATCGGCGCCTTCTGCGTGACCACCGGCCACGAGGTCGACGCGCGGGCGAAGGCCTACGAGGAGGCCGGCGACATGTACTCCTCGATCATGGTCAAGGCGCTGGCCGACCGTCTGGCCGAGGCCTTCGCCGAGCGGATGCACGAACGGGTGCGACGGGAGTTCTGGGGCTATGCGCCGGACGAGGCGCTGTCCAACGCGGATCTGATCGGCGAGAAGTACCAGGGCATCCGACCGGCCCCCGGCTATCCGGCCTGCCCGGACCATACCGAAAAGGGCACCCTGTTCGAACTGCTGGATGCCGAGGCCGAGGCGGGCGTCAGCCTGACCGAGAGTTTCGCCATGTGGCCGGCGGCGGCGGTCTCCGGCTGGTATTTCAGCCATCCGGACAGCCGTTATTTCGGCCTCGGCCGGATCGAGCGGGACCAGGTGGAGGACTACGCCCGCCGCAAGGGCGAAAGCGTGGAATGGGTCGAGAAATGGCTGGCACCCTCGCTGGCCTACGACCCCGAGGACGAGGCCGCCAAGCGCGAGGCGGCGTAGTTGGCGAGAGCTACCGCGCGGCTTTCACGCTCCACAACTTCCAGCAACCACTTCAGGAACCGATTGAGCTTTGCGGGGGTCCGGCTTGTGGTCGGACTCACGAGCCACACCGATTGACCGTCCGGCAATTGCAGATCGAAAGGCTGGATCAACCGGCCGTCGTCGAGGGCGGCGCGATGGTAAAGCGGCGTCAAATGCCCGACTGCCTGTCCGGAGAGAACGGCGGCCACCTCCAAGGCTTGCGCGGCACCCAATTCGGGGCGTGTAAGGCTGGTTGAGGGCATCTCGCTCGTCCCGGCAGCAGCGAACCATGCCTGCCACCAAGCCTCATCACCCTTCACCCTTGGAAGCTTCAACAGATCTTCAGGCGTCCGGATTCCACCGACGGACGCGGCAAGCTGTGGGGCCAACATGGGCGTGGACCGGCTTTCGAAGATTAATGTGCTGGACAGGCCAGGCCACTTGCCACCTCCGGTTCGGAGCCCGGCGTCGAGACTTCCATCGGTGAAATTGGATTGCCGTTCGCTGACCTCGAGGTCGACGGTCAGGCTGGTATTCGCGCGGCTAAATTCCGCGAGGTGCTGCGCGAGAAAGAATGTCGCGAATGTAGGGGTAACGCTCAGAATCAGCGTCTTGGAGCCCTTTGCCAAGACGGCCCCGAACACATCGCGCAGGACATCGAGAGCGTCTGTCGTCGGTTCCGCGAGCCGCTGGCCGGTTTCCGTCAGTTCAACACCGCGCGGACGACGAACGAACAGGGGCGTGCCGACGCGGTCTTCCAGAATTTTGATCTGATAGCTCACGGCCGATTGGGTCATGCACAGCTCACGGGCGGCCGATGTGAAGTTCAGATGGCGCGCGACAGCCTCGAACGCGCGAATGGCGGCCAGAGGTGGAAGAGGCATCCGCTCGGTTTTCGTGCTCCATGGGCGCATGGCATTAACAGGCCTTATGCCTCAACGGTGAGATTTTATTGGTAAAAACTCAATCGAAAGAGAAGTTTAGAGCCAGTTCTAAACGCTCGGAGCAAATATCATATGTTTGGTCGACTTGGAAAGTATATGCGCCAAAGGATGCAGGGAGTCCGGCGTCTTCGAGCAACTCCCGCACGGCAAAACGACATCGCAAGTGCGCGGGAGCGCGATATTTGCTGGGAGTTGAAGCACATATCCCACAAGACCCAACGGGATATCGGGCTCTGCCGAAGCTGACATGGTCAGATCAACCGATGCACCCCGATATCGCTTTGGTCAGAAAGGAATGCCTTCATGATAAACAGACTGAACCCGTCCACCGTACGACCGGTCACCGGTCCGTTTGAGCGGATCTACAGCCATGGCAGCCGAGTCGAGAATCCAGATCTCATTGTTCTGCTGTCTGGCCAGATCGGTGTTTCGCTCTCCGGCGAGGTGCTTGAGACCTTCGAGGCGCAATGCCTGCAGGCGATGGCCCATGTAGAGGCTTTGCTTGCCGGCTCCGGCCTGAATATCCAAGACATACTGCGCGTGACCTACTACGTGACTGACCCGTCGTATTTGGACGCCCTCGTGGGTCTGCGCCGTCGTCGTTGGGGAAGCGATGAGCCGCCTGCGGTGACAACCCTGGTCGTCCAGGCGTTGGCGGCGACCGAACTACTGGTTGAGATTGAGGTCACGGCCGGGCGTTGAGGCAAGCCGTCCAAGAGTTGGAAAATCTGTTTCGACAGGGCTCTGGGTGTAGGTTACAAGATCCGCATGTCCTATCTGGGTGATCTCGGCCAACTCGATCTGACCGCCGTCGGGGTGTTCCTGGCGGCGTGGGCGGTCTACGAGGTGGTGGCCGCGCGGGCCACCAGGCGTGGCGGGAATCTGGCGTCCCGCATGAAGGTCTGGCGGGTCGAATGGATGGCCAGCGTGCTGGAACGGGACAACCGGATTCTCGACATCCAGATCCTGCGCTCGCTGGTCGGAAACTCCTCGTTCCTGGCCTCGACCGCGATCTTCGTGATCGGCGGTCTGGCGGCGCTGCTGGGCGCGGCCAAGGACATCGTCGAGGTGATCAACCATTTCGACTATGTCGAGGCGACCAACCAGAACCGGTTCGGAGTCCAGGTCAGCCTGCTGATCGTGATCTTCATGCACGCCTTCTTCCGGCTCGCCTGGTCGATGCGGCTGCACAACAACGCGGCGGTGGTTCTGGGCTCGATCCCGCAGCCGCAGCCGCCCGGCCAGGACCCGGCGCGCGACGCGCTGGCGGCCAAGCGGGCCGAGACCACCGCCCAGCTCGTCACCCTCGCGGCCAAGCACTACAACGGCGGCATGCATGCGTATTATTTCGGGCTTGCGGCGGTCGCCTGGTTCCTGCACCCGGTCGCCCTGATCGTCAGCACCCTCTGGGTGGTCGCCACCCTGTACCGACGCGAGTTCAAGTCCCAGGCCTACGGGGTACTGTCGGTATAGCTATTCCGGACGCTCGGACATGCCCGCCGCCGCCATCGCGGCGTTCTGTCTGGCCTCGAGCTCCGCGACCTCGAAGCTGCGGATCAGATCGTTGAACAGCTGGTACCAGTTGATCTCGGCCTTCAGGTGCATGAACACCGAACCCAGCCCCAGGGCCGCCCGGTCCATCAGTACGAATTCCCGCGGCGGCCGGACACCGTTCAGGCGCCGAAGCTCGCCATGCACCTTCTCCGCCACCTCGCGGCCGTACAGCCCGGTATTGTTCTCCTGTATTGTCCGGACCTTGTCTTCCATAAGCGGTCCGTAGATGAACCGGGCCCACATGTTCAGGACGTCGATCGTCTCCTTGTCGAGATTGTCGAATCCCCAGCTGCGGTAGGCCTCGACCGCCAGGTCCATGTCGTCGTCGCTGAGCGCGCGGTACAGGTCGATCACGCCCTTCACGAAGGCCGGCGAGAAGACCCGGATGCAGCCGTAATCCAACAGGTTGATCGAGCCGTCGTCGCGCACCGTGTAGTTGCCCAGATGCGGGTCGCCGTGGATCACGCCGTAGTAATAGAACGGCACGTACCAGGCCCGGAACATGTTCATGGCGACCCGGTTGCGATCCTCCTGGTCGGGATGGGTCTCGATGAACTTCATCATCGGGGTACCCTGCAGCCAGGTCATGGTGATCAGCCGTTTGGTGGACAGCGACTCGATCACATCGGGCACGTGTACCTGCTTCTCCTCGGCCAGCATGTGCCGGTAGAGCGCCATGTTGGTGGCCTCGCGGGCGTAGTCGAGCTCCTCCTTCAGGCGCGCGGACAGTTCCTTGTGGATCAGGCTGGTATCGATCGCATGGTCGTAGCGCTTGTAGATCGAAAAGATCCAGTCGAGCTGTTTCAGATCGGCTTCGACCGCCGAGGACATGTCCGGATACTGCAGCTTCACGGCCACATCGGTGTCATCCAGGGTGGTGGCCTTGTGGACCTGCCCCAGGGAGGCGGCCGAGCTGGCCTCGCGGTCGAAGGTCGAGAACTTCTTCCGCCAGTCGGGCCCGAGTTCGCTGATCATCCGCCGTTTCACGAAGGGCCAGCCCATCGGCGGCGCGTCGGCCTGAAGATGGCTGAGCTCGTTCACGTATTCCTTTGGCAGGGCATCGGGAACCGTGGAGATGATCTGCGCCACCTTCATAAGCGGACCTTTCAACCCGCCGAGCGCCTGACGCAGTTCCGAGGCATGCTCCCCCTTGTTCAGGTTCCAGCCCAGATAGCGCTCGCCCGCCACCCGCGCGGCCAGACCGCCGACCGCCGAGCCGACCCGCGCATAGCGCCGCACCCGGCCGCCCAAGGAATTCCGTTCTGTGTCCGTATTGCTCATGTGCTCTTAAGTGGTGCGCGGCAGTCCGAAGGACAGCCCTGGTTTCGGAATGCCGGACGCGTCATTCGGACGCTGGCGGAACTGTCACGGCTATCCGCCCGATGTGACCTTCAGGTGGAACAGCGCCCAGGTCAGTCCGGAATCGTCCTCGACCGCGCCGCCCTTGGCATCGGAAGGATAGACCAGCCAGACCGGCCCGCGCCCGCCGACCGACAAGGGGGTGCCGTCCGCCTCCAGAGCCAGCACCGCCGGCGCATCGCCCAATTCTGAAAGCTTGAGGGAGGGGGAATACCCGTCGACCGCCTGCGCCAGAACGGTGTCGCCGGTCGCTCCGGCCTCGCCCAGCACGTCGGCCAGCAGCGGCCCCCGGGCGGCGACCGGAACCGGCCAGTTCGGATAGGACACGGTGATCTCGACCTGTGGCAGCGCGAGCAGATCCGCGCGACTGAACGCGAAGGCCCGCTCGAACGGCTCATCCAGGGCGCCGAACAGGGAGTCCCGGAAGGCGTCGAACGGCGGCCGGTTGGTGTGCTCGATCGCTCCGGTCACGGTCAGGATCGCGGGATCCTGGGCATGGGCGGAAGAGGCCGCGGCCGGTGCAGCGAGGAGGACCAGCAGGGCGACGAGTGTTCTGCGGAGTTGTGCGCGTATCATGACGAGATCCTTCTCTGGCTCTGGATTGCGAGAGATACATTAAAAGCTGGCCGCTGCAACGCGAAGTGATAGAGAATTTCCAGTCGCTTCACGGGCCGCAACCGAGACCGCAGAGCCATGACGGAGTCTGAAGACCAGATCGAACACCGGCTCAAAGCGTTCGACGCCCATTGGCGGGAGATCCAGCCTGATCTTAACCGGATCGAGGCCGGCCGGTGGACGAAGGTGCTCGGCGGCGGCGCGCTGTTCGCCGTCGGAATCGTCTGCTTTTTCCTGGGAGAGCCGATCCTCAACGGCGCCTTCGCGCTGGGATGGAGTTCTGATGCAGCCGGATTTGCCGGTGGCGCGGTCGGTGTCGGTCTCACAGGGTACGGCTCGGTCCTGGCCACCGGACCGTCCCGGACCGCGGGACGGATGATCAAGGAAAAGGTCATCGGTTTCCTGGGCTTTGAGTACGACAGCGACGCCGACAGCTTTCCGCTCGCCACCTTCGACGACGCGGACATGCTGCCCTATCACACCAAGAGCCGTCTCGAGGACCGGATCGAAGGCGAGATCGGCGGTCTGCCGGTCCATTTCTGCGACGCCAAGCTCACCAAGACCACCGGGTCCGGCAAGAGCCGCCGGACGGTGACCGTGTTCCGGGGACCCCTGGTGATCTCGCGGTTCCCGAAACGGTTCTCCGGACGCACCCTGGTGGTGCCGGACGCGGGCGGCATCGGGAATTTCTTCGGGGATCTGTTCAAGGGGTCGGAGGGGCGCGTACGTCTGGAATCGGCGGAGTTCGAGGAGGTCTTCCAGGTCTATGGCACCGATCAGGTCGAGGCGCGCTATCTGCTCACCCCGACCACGATGGAGCGGCTGGTGGCCTTCAAACGGCGTTTCGACTGCAAGCTGCGTCTGGCCTTCGTGGATGACACCCTGCTGATCGCGATCGACGACCGCCGGGACTGGTTTCCGAACCCCGGCCTGTTCGACCGGCTGACCGACCCGGCTCTGGTCCGCACCCAATTCGAGGAAATCGCCCGCCTCGCCGAGATCGTCGAAGCGTTGAACCTCAACGCGCGCAGCAGGATCTAGAACCGCTTCGCGGGTCGGAGGGCGATGTCGCGTCGCCGTTTCTTCACACAGACATATGTTGTAAAAATCAATGATCCGGCAATCATTTGATTGGACCGGCAGAGCAGGCCGTAGCGCGCGCTCACGACGGCATGCCACGCCCCAGCCCAAAGGCCTTGAGCAACCGCTCCGCCGCCAGGGCGGGAGTGGTGTCGCCGGTGGCGACGGCGGTTTCCAGGTCGGCGGCTTCGGCGCGCACCCGGGGGTGGGTCTCCAGGGCCGAGATCAGCCGGTCCCGCACCATCGCCCACATCCAGCGGACCTGCTGGCCCCGGCGTTTGGCGGCGAAGGCATCGGTGTCGCCCACCGTCGCCGCTTCCAGTGTTTGCCGGTGGTCCTTCACACTGTCCCAGACCGTATCGATTCCCTGTTTCGACAGGGCCGAACAGGTCAGCACCTTGGCCGACCAGTTCGGGTCGTGCGGCTGCATGATGTGCAGCGCGGTCGAGTACTCGCGGGCGGCGACGCGGGCCCGGTCCATGTTGTCGCCGTCGGCCTTGTTCACCACCAGCAGATCGGCGATTTCCAGCACCCCCTTCTTGATGCCCTGCAGCTCGTCGCCGGCACCGGGCAGCATCAGGACCATGAAGATGTCGACCATCTCGGCGACCGTCACCTCCGATTGCCCGACGCCGACCGTTTCGACCAGCACCACGTCGTAGCCGGCGGCCTCCACCACCACCATGCTCTCGCGGGTGGCACGGGCGACGCCGCCAAGGGTTCCGGCCGAGGGGGAGGGCCGGATATAGGCGTCCGGATCCTGCACCAGGGTGGCCATCCGGGTCTTGTCTCCCAGGATCGAGCCGCCGGTGCGCCCCGAGGTCGGGTCGACCGCCAGCACCGCCACTTTGTGTCCCTGCCCGGTCAGATGCTTGCCGAGGGCCTCGATGAAGGTGCTCTTGCCGACGCCGGGCACACCGGTGATTCCCACCCGGTGGGCCGCCCCCGCATGCGGCAGCAGCGTGAGCAGCATCGCCTGGGCCTGCTCCCGGTGGGCGGGTTTGCGGCTCTCGACCAGGGTGATGGCGCGGGCCACCACCGCCCGATCCCCGGCCAGGACCCCGGCCACGTAGTCGTCGACTGAAAGCTGACGCCGGCGCGGCGCCGCCTCGAAGGTGTGGATCCCGTCTGTCATGCCCGAGTCCTGACCCAGAGCGCCGATCTTGTCGAGTGGGGATCGGTCTGGACGGGGAGAAAGCCCCAGCAAGACCGACTGTGCGCATGGACTGGTGCGGAGAGCGACCTTTTCAGCGGGTCGGTCGCGGATTACGGTCTCACCTCGCAACCTGGAGTGAGACCGTGCCGCAGATTTCCACCGCCTTCGACGGCGGCAATATCAAGATCCTGGACCAGTCCGATTCTGCCAACATCCGCTTGGAGATCCAGAAGGACGGGCAGGCCGATTTTTATCAATGGTTCTATTTCCGCGTCTCGGAGACCGGCGGTGCGCCGTTGCGGCTGGTGATCGAGAATGCCGGCGGGTCCAGCTATCCCAAGGGCTGGACCGACTACCGGGCGGTGGCCTCGACGGATCGGAAAACGTGGACCCGGGTGGACACCGGCTTCGACGGCACCGCCCTGACCATCACCCATACGCCCGAGGGTGAGGTCTGCTGGTTCGCCTATTTCGCACCCTACACCCTGGAGCAGCATGAGGATCTGACCGGCCGCGCGTCGGCAAGCCCGCTTGCCAAGGTCGACCGCCTGGGGGCAACCCTGGATGGCCGCGACCTCGACATGATCACCGTCGGCACCGGCCCCAAGCCGCTCTGGATCATCGCCCGTCAGCATCCCGGCGAGAGCATGGCCGGCTGGTTCATGGAGGGGGTGATCGACCGTCTGCTGGACCCGCAGGACCCGATCGCCCGCGGCATCGCCAAGGCGGCCACCCTGCATCTGGTTCCCAACATGAATCCCGACGGTGTCTATCGGGGCCATCTGCGCACCAATGCGGTTGGCACCAATCTGAACCGGGAATGGAAGGATCCAAGCCTAGAGAAAAGCCCGGAGGTGTTTCACGTGGTGCGCCGGATGGAGCGGACCGGGGTCGCCTTGTGTCTGGACGTGCACGGGGACGAGGGCCTGCCGTATAATTTCATCGCCGGTTACGAGGGCGCGCCGGATGTGACCGAGGCGCATCTGGCGCGGCTGAACGGCTACCGCGATCTGTTGGCGACCCTGACGCCGGATTTCCAGACCGAGCACGGCTACCCGAAGGCGGCGCCGGGCAAGGGCAATCTGACCACGTCGACCGGACACATCGCCAACACGTTTCGCTGTGCCGCGATGACGCTGGAGATGCCGTTCAAGGACACTGCCAACAATCCGATGCCGGAGGTCGGCTGGTCGCCGGAGCGGTGCAAGACGCTTGGAGCCGATTGTCTGCAGGCGATCTGGATGATGATGGAGCAGTGGGAGAGCGGATTATGATCACGGTCTGGGGGCTTAAGAACTGCGACACCTGCAAGAAGGCGCGGAAGGCCCTGGACGCGGCGGGAGCCGCCTACGTGTTCAAGGACGTGCGCGCCGACTCGGTCGGTGCCGACGAGATTTCCGGGTGGCTGAAGGCAGTCGGTGGCGATGTGCTGATCAACCGGCGTGGCACCACCTGGCGTGGTCTGCCCGATGCAGACAAGGCGCGGGGCGACGGATCCCAGGCGACGGCGCTGCTGGCCGAATCCCCGGCCCTGATCAAGCGCCCGGTTTTCGTCTTCGAGGACGGAACGGTGATCGTCGGGTTCGGGGCAAAGGAGAAGGCGTCGGTCGAGGCGCGGCTTTGAGCGAGACCGGCTACGACATAGCCGTGATCGGCGGCGGTCTGGTCGGCTCGGCGGTGGCCTGGGGGCTGGCGCGTGGCGGCGCGCGGGTCGTGGTTCTGGACGAGGGGGACGATGCGTTCCGGGCCAGCCGGGGCAATTTCGGGCTGGTCTGGGTGCAGGGCAAGGGCGACGGCCTGGCGGATTACGCCGCCTGGACCCGCGGCAGCGCCGAGATCTGGCCGGACCTGGCGGCCACGCTTGCCTCGGAGGAAGGGGTGGATGTCGGGCTCCGGCAGCCGGGCGGGATCGAGGCGTTTCTGACCGACGCGGACCGGGACGCGGCGGCGCTCGAGATCAAGCGCATGCACAATCAGGGCCTGCCGGGCCGCCCCGGCGACGGCGCCAACGACACCAAAATCATTTCCGCCGAGGAGGCCCGGGCGCTTGAACCCTCCCTGGGTCCCGAGGTGATCGGCGCCGCGTTCAATCCCCATGACGGACACGTGAATCCGCTCTATCTGCTGCGGGGTCTGCATGCGGGCATGCACCGGCTGGGGGTCGACTACCGGCCCGGCCAAGGGGTCGCACGGGTGGCGCGGGACGGTGCCGGGTATCGGGTGGTCACCGCGATGGGCGACATCCTGGCGGATAAGGTGGTGCTCGCCGCCGGGCTCGGGAATATTCCGCTGGCCCCGGCACTCGGTCTTAATGTGCCGACCCGCCCGGATCGCGGCCAGATCCTGGTCACCGAACGGCTGGCGCCGATGCTGGACTACGCCCACGTCAATTTCCGCCAGACCGAGGAGGGCACGGTGATGATCGGCGCCAGCTCGAGCGATGCCGGGTTCGACACCTCCCTCGATATCGACACCTCGGCCCGGCTGGCCGCGCGGGCCCGACGGATCTTTCCCGCCCTGGCCAAGGCGCGGATCGTGCGCACATGGTCGGCGCTGCGGATCATGTCGCCGGACGGGTTTCCGATCTACGATGAATCCGAGACCTATCCCGGGGTGTTCGTGGTTACCTGCCACAGCGGCGTGACCCTGGCGGCCGTCCACGCGCTGGAACTGGCACCCGAGATCCTGGCGGGGCAGCTGTCGGACCGTCTGGCACCCTTCTCCCCGAAACGTTTCGAGAAACTGGAGGCGTGAGATGCCAAGTCTGGAGGCTCTGCTGGTGTTCACCGCGGCGGCGATGGTTCTGAACATCTCGCCCGGTCCCTCGAATCTGTACGTGATGGCCCGCAGCATATCCCAGGGACCGAACGCGGGCATGCTGGCGGCGGCGGGACTGGCGCTCGGCTCGCTCGTGCACGTGTTCGGCGCCGCGCTGGGATTGTCGGTTCTGTTCCGGACTTCGGCGGTGGCTTACGAGATCCTGAAATACGCCGGTGCGGCCTATCTGATCTGGCTGGGTCTCCAGGCCTGGCGCGACAGTGCCCGGCCGATGGACGCGGTGCGGGTCAGCCTGCCGAAGGCGCCGCGCACGATTCTCCGGGAAAGTGTTCTGGTCGAGGCGCTCAATCCGAAGACCGCGCTGTTTTTCCTCGCCTTCCTGCCGCAGTTCGCCGATCCCGGCGCCGGTCCCCTGGTTCCGCAGATCCTGGTCCTGGGCCTGATCGTCACCGTCACCGCGATCCCGTGCGATCTGCTGGTGGCGTTCGCGTCCGGCAAGGTGGCGGGAGCCCTGCGGCGTGGTCCCTGGATCAAGCGGTTGCAGGATCAGGTGTCGGGATCGATCCTGATCGGCCTCGGCCTGCTGGTCGCGACCTCCGAACGGACACGATAGGGCATGCAGTTCTCCCGGCTTGAAAGCGCGAATGCGGCTTCACCTGTCCGTTTCACGTGTAACGGACAGGTGGTTGAGGCGCGCGCCGGCGACAGCGTGGCGACGGCCTTGTTGCTGGCCGGGATCGGCAGCACGCGGGACACCGCCCTGTCGGGTGAAGGACGGGCGCCCTACTGTCTGATGGGTGTCTGCTTCGAATGCCTGGTTGAGATCGACGGGGTGCCGAACCAGCAGGCCTGTCTGGTCCCGGTTTCCGACGGCATGAGCGTTCGACGACAAGAGGGCGCGCCGCAGGTATGGGACGGATGAGCGCGGTGCACGATCTGGTGATCATCGGCGCCGGTCCGGCGGGGATCGCCGCCGCCCGCTCCGCCCGAGCGGATGGATTGGACGCCGTCCTGCTGGACGAGCAGGCCGAGCCGGGCGGCCAGATCTGGCGCGCGGTCGGTCGGGTCGCGCGGGAACGGCCCGGCGATCTCGGGATCTTCGGCGGAAGCTACGCCAAGGGCGCGGGGCCGGTGGCCGACCTGTGGGGCTGCGAGCTCCGTTTCTGCGCGACCGTCTGGCATCTTCACCGAGCCGAGGACGCCTGGGAGGTGGTCTTCAGCCGGTCCGGCGCGGCCGAGCGGGTGCGGACCAAAACCCTTCTGATTGCGACCGGCGCGATGGAACGCCCGGTGCCGATCCCCGGTTGGACCTTGCCGGGCGTCACCACGATCGGCGCCCTGCAGCTGGCCCTCAAACAGTCCGGCGCCTATCCGACCGGGCGCGTGGTGCTGATGGGTGGCGGGCCACTGGCCCTGCTGCTGGCGTCCCAGTTCAAGGCGGCGGGGGTGCCGATCGCGGCGGAGCTCGACACGGCGCCGGCCAACCGGTTGAGCGTGGCTGCCCGGTATCTGCCGGGGGCTGTTCTCGGAGCCGCCGACACACTGCTCGACGGGCTGCGGCTGCTGCGCGGCCGCACGGCCATCACCGGTGTCGCGCCGCTTGAGATCCTGGGCGAGGGGAAGGTCGAGGCGGTGCGGTACCGGGATGGGTCCGGCCTCCATGAAGTTCCCGCCGATCATGTGGCCCTGCACGAAGGCGTGGTGCCAAATACCCAACTCACACGTCTGCTCGATCTCAATCATGTCTGGAACCCGGTCCAGCGCTGTTTTCATCCGGTGCTCGACCCTTTCGGAGAATCCTCGGTAGCGGATGTCTTCGTGGCCGGAGATGGCGGCGGGATTCTCGGCTGGCGCGCGGCGCAGGCGGCCGGCGCCCTGGCGGCCGCTCAGATCGCCTGGCGCCTCGGAGCCATAGTCGAAAGCGAGCGGGACCTTCGGGCGGCCCACCATCATGGCCGGATCGCGGCGGAGCGGAGGTTGCGCCGCTTCCTCGATGCGCTGTATCCGGTCCCGGACTGGCTGCGCCTTCCCGAGGACCGAACCACCATCTGTCGGTGCGAGGAGATCAGCGCCGGCCGGGTGCGGGAGATGGCGCGGCTTGGCTGCGCCGGGCCGAACCAGCTGAAAGCCTATCTGCGGGCAGGCATGGGCGCCTGCCAGGGTCGGATGTGCGGGCTGTCCGTCACAGAGATCCTGGCCGAGACCCAGGGCCGGACCCCCGAGGAGATCGGATACGGCCGCATCCGCCCTCCAATCAAGCCGGTCACCCTCGACGAACTCGCGAGCCTCTATCAGGAGCCGACATCATGACCCTTCCTCCCCTCACAACGGCCGAACTGCCCGGCGGTGGCATCAGTTTCCGGAAAACCGGCGACGGACCCGGCCTGTTCTGCCTGCACGGGCTGGGCGGCGGGTCGAAGTCCTGGCAGCGCCAGCTGGCGGGCCTGTCGGACAGCTTCACCGTGGTGGCCTGGGACTGCCCCGGTTACGGCGGCTCCCAGCGTCGGGCGCCGACCGCGCAGAGCTATGCGGACGCCGCGGCCCAACTCATCGAGCATCTGGGGATCGGCCCCTGCTACGTGGTCGGCCATTCCATGGGCGGGATCGTGGCGGGCCGTCTGGCCGGCAGCCGCCCGGATCTGGTCAGCCGCCTGGTCCTGTCCTGCACATTCTGGGGTGAGGGCGGGGCCGCCGACGCGCCGATCGGTGCGAACTGGGCCAAGCGCCTGGACGACCGCCGCACGATGGACGACGACAGTTTCGGTCTGGCCCGTGCCACCGGCATGACCGGCCCGGACGTGGATGAGGAGACTTTCGAAGCGGTCGCGGAGATCGCAGGAGAGATCAGACTGGACGGCTACGAGGATGCCTGCCGGGTCCTGAGCAGTTCCGACAACCGCGATGTGCTGCCCGGCCTGAAGATGCCGGTGATGGTGGTTGACGCCGAGCATGACAGCGTGGTCCGCCG
Organism: Alphaproteobacteria bacterium; assembly: GCA_024742605.1. Classification (GTDB taxonomy): domain Bacteria; phylum Pseudomonadota; class Alphaproteobacteria; order Thalassobaculales; family Thalassobaculaceae; genus JANSYC01. The sequence goes on from JANSYC010000018.1 coordinate 60,672, forward strand.
CGACCGGATCGAGCCGCTGGTGGCGATGATCCCCGGATGCCGCACGACCACGATGCAGGGGGTCGGCCACGCCCCCTATATCGAGGATGCGGACGGGTACAACGCGATGCTGCGGGCGTTCTTCTAGGCGCGCCGGAGGGACGGCTGGAAGACGGTCGCGACCATGCTGCTTGCGTGACGCGCAGTGGGCGATAACATGTGACGAGTTTCCTAGCCGGATGGTCTCTCCGTGGTCCTGACCCTCTTTCCTCCGTCCCGCAATGATCCCCGGATCGTGCTGCCGCGCACCCTGCTGCGACCGCCGCACAGGGGGGATTGGCAGGAATGGGCGGAATTGCGGGCGCTCTCGCGGAGCTTCCTGGTGCC